>CAMYZR010000219.1 GCA_947303905.1 uncultured Atopobiaceae bacterium | reverse complement strand
CAGGTTTTTGTCCTTAGGTATTCGTCTTCGTAATCAAGGACGTTCTTACATACGTTGACCAGGGGATCGTCGTAGGTGTCCTTTTCGTAGAGATAGTTGGTCATGGAGGTGACGATGCGGTTGAGATAGGGCTCGAAGGATGCCCAGTCACCGGCGTTCTTGGCACGACGCCAGACGTCGTCCGCCTCGGTGACCAGCCTCGTGAAGGCGGACTGGACCTCAGGCGGCACGTCGACCAGCTCTGCGCGGTCACGCTGCAGGATGCGCACCTGTGCGGCCTGGATGGGGTTGAGCAGCGCGCTCGCTGCGGAGAGGCGGTCGAGCAGCTCGCCGGTCTCGCGCGAGCAGAGCAGCGCCTGGTCCTCCTCCTGCAGGATGGCGAGCGCTTCACCACGGTCGGCGGTCGCGGCTTCGGGGTCGATGGTTGCGCCATAGCACGACATGCCGGCCTGCGCGTAGCGGTGGGCAAAGAGGTGCCGCTCGAGTTCCTCGAGTTCGGCGATGTCCGCCTTGGGGTTGCTCACGCCCGCGGGCGCCACGTATCGAGGCGTGCCAGGCAGGACGATGGTCGCGCCGGGATCGGCGCCGTGAAAACCGGTGAGGGTGGGTTGCTCTTGGCTCATGGTTCCTCCGCTTTGGTACAGGTAAGGCTGACCAGTCCAGTGTAGCTTCTGTTGTGCTCACTCGGGGGAATGCATCTCCCACCATTTGCACAATTGAGCGATACTGAACCTGTCTGGAACGGCGTTTCGGTGCCGCTATCTGCTGTTACATGTGTACCGAGAGCCGTAGGAAGGGATGTTTGTCCACTAGAAGGGATTGCATAATGGAGAAAGTTCTTGGCATCGACATCGGCGGCACCAGCATCAAGGTCGGCATGTTCTCGGCTGAGGGCACCCTTGAGGCCGTCACCAAGATCCCGACGGGCGAGATCGTGAGCGAGGCCGCGTTCGCGGTGGTCACCAACGGCCTCAAGAGCCTGCTCGCGGAGAACGGCGCCACTCCTGATGACGTCATCGCCATCGGCCTTGACGTGCCCGGCCCCGTGGACGACGAGGGCAAGGTCGGCATGCTCGCCAACATCGAGCTCGACCCCGAGGGCCTGCAGAATGCCATCAAGCGCACCTTTGTCAACGCCAACCTCGCCTTCGTGAACGACGCCAACGCGGCGGCGCTCGGCGAGCTGTGGCAGGGCACCGCCAAGGGCGCCAACAGCTTCGTGCTGATCGCCATTGGCACCGGCGTGGGTGGCGGCGTGGTGGCCAACGGCAAGCTCATCTCCGGCGCCTTCGGCGCAGGCGGCGAGATCGGTCACGTGACCGTCAACCGCGACGAGACCGAGACCTGCGGCTGCGGCCGCAAGGGCTGCCTCGAGCAGTATGCCTCGGCCAAGGGCATCGTCACCCAGTACAAGAAGGAGTGCAAGCGCCTGGGTACCGAGCCGGTGGCTCTGGACGGCCCGACCGACACCCTCTCCATCTTCAACGCGCATCGCGCCGGCGACGAGGCTGCCATTGCGGCCCTGCGCGTCATGTGCGACACGCTCGGCTATGCCCTGGCACAGATCTCCGTGGTCGTCGACCCGCAGGTCTACCTCATCGGCGGTGGCGTGGGCGGTGGCTTCAAGCTCTATGCCGAGGATCTGCGCAATTCCTTCCGCAAGTACTGCCTGGCACCGAGTGCAGCCACGCGCATCCTGCCGGCCAGCCTCGGCAATGACGCCGCCATGTATGGTTGCGCCTATCAGGCTCTGCTGGAGCGTGGCGAGTAGGTCCGGGATAACGTTCGTAGCACGCTAAAGGCTAAAAATCGCCCCGTCCCAAGTCTGTTGGAGTCGCGCGGCTGCAAGCGTGGTACATTCGTTAGAGCGACTGGTTCCTCAATGAGAAGGAGTATTGCATGAGCGATTTCGTTAAGGCCGAGCAGGTCTTCCTTGACAACCCCGCCTCCACCGTCGACGAGGCTCTCGAGTTCCTGGCCAACAAGGCCGCTGAGGCTGGTCTTGCTACCGACGCTGCTTCCGCTCTCGCCGCCTTCAAGGAGCGCGAGGCCATGGGCACCACTGGCATGCAGGCCGGTTTTGCCATCCCGCACTGCAAGAGCGCTGCCGTCAACGACGCTGCCATCTATGTCGTCAAGTTCGCTGGCGACGTCGAGTGGGAGTCCATGGATGGCAAGCCCATCAAGGTTGCCATCGCTCTGTTCGCCCCCGATGGTGACGTGCACCTGAGCCTTCTCTCCCAGGTTGCCATCATGCTGATGGACGGCAAGTTCCAGGAGAAGATCCTGGCTTCCAACGACGCCGCTGAGATCGCTGCCGCCATCAACGCAGGCCTTGGTGCGTAAGTAGTCTTCGGTTCAGACGAGAGGGGCCCGGCACTGCGTGTGTCGGGCCCTTTTGGCAAAAGGAGGCACTATATGGCAGAGTTCATCACTCCGTCCCAGGTTTTTCTCGACGTTTCTGTAGCCGATGTCGACGCAGCGCTCGCCTTTATCGCTGCAAAGGCCGCTGAGTTGGGCATCACCGATGACGAGCAGGCCGTGCTCGCCGGTCTCAAGGCCCGTGAGGCGGACGGCTCCACCGGCATGCAGGCCGGTTTCGCCATCCCGCACTGCAAGAACGCTGCCGTCAAGGAGGCCTCGGTCCTCGTGGTCAAGTTTGCCGATGACGTGGACTGGCAGTCCATGGACGGCGCACCCATCCACACCGCCATCAGCCTGCTCGTGCCCGACAGCGAGGCTGGCACCACCTTCCTCAAGATGCTGTCAAAGGTCGCCGTCATGCTGATGGACAACGAGTTCCGCACGGCGATTCTTGCCACCGAGGATCTTGCCGAGATGGCCGCCATCGTCAACGGTCGCATGGAGGACTAGGCTCTCGCGTCACAGAGCTGCAGGTTTTGCGCCGCCTCGCTTAACGGGGCGGCGCTTTGCTATCGATAGAGCTCGGGGCGGCGGTGCTCGAAGATGGGCATGGCGTCGCGCGCCGAGGAGATCTTGCTTGTGTCTATGCGAGCTATGACGAGTCCCTCGCCCTTGGTGGGACCGTTGGGGTCGGGCCCCTGCGCAACGAGCTCGCCGAGTGGTCCATACACGAGACTCTCTCCCACAAAGCGGTCCCCGGCGTGGCAGATGCCCGCCACAAAGAGCTCGTTCTCGATGGCGCGGGCCTTGAGCAGCGTCTTCCAGTGGCTGAGCTTGTGTGGACCGTCGTACCAGGCGGCCGGGTAGAGAAGAAGCTCGGCCCCTGCGAGTGCGGCAGCGCGTGCGGACTCGGGGAAGCGCAGGTCATAGCATATGGCTAGCCCCAAGGTGCAAAACGGTGTGGATACGACGGTTCCCAGCTCGTTGCCCGCCGACATGCGCTCGGACTCGCGCACGCCATGGGCGTCGTAGAGGTGACACTTCTGGTAGCTGCCTGCAAGGACGCCGCGGTCATCCACTGCAAAGGCCGTGTTGAAGGGCGGCCCACCTGCGGGGTTGACCTCGCTCATCGTGCCGACGATCCAGAGGTGGTGCCGTGTAGCAATGCGGCCGACCCCTTGCATGAAGGGTCCGTCCAGCGTCTCTGCCAGCGCATAGAGCTCCGGCGCACTCGGCTCGTGAGGGCTCATGAGAGCCTCGGGGAAGCAGAGCATCGCCGCTCCGGCAGCCTCTGCCCGTGTGGCAAAGCCCTCAATCTGCGCGAGTACATCCCCGTCCTGCGGATATCCGCTCTGTGCCAAAGCCAGCGTGAATTGCATGGTGCCGCCTCCTCTCGGTTGAGTGCCATGGTACGCCAGGTACGGGATGCGTTGTCTGCGTTTCTTGGGGTGAGGTGCGAGCGCCTTGCCAAAGAGGCCGACAAGCGAACGAAGGTTGAGGCA
>CAMYZR010000218.1 GCA_947303905.1 uncultured Atopobiaceae bacterium | reverse complement strand
GAGGGGTGTGACCACGTGTTCTTTGTCGGCTTCCTCGGAGCGGGCAAGTCTACGCTGGCGCGCAACCTCGGGCGGCTGTTCCACCGCGCCTACATCGACACCGACCGCCTGGTCGAGCGCCTCGAGTGCAAGTCGGTCAACGACATCTTTGCCGAGGACGGCGAGGAGGCCTTTCGCCTGGGCGAGGAGCGTGCTCTGCGCGACCTCTCCAAGCGCAAGTCGCTTCTGGTGAGCTGCGGCGGCGGCATCGTCGAGCGGCCCGAGTGCTGCGCGCTCATGCACGAGATGGGCACCATCGTCTTTCTCGACGGGAGCCTCGCGGACTCGCTGCGCCAGATCCAACATCCCGAGCTTGCGCCCGACTTCGTCACCGTCGAGCAGGCGGCCGAGCTCTACCGCCATCGCAGGCCCCTCTACGAGCGTGAGGCTGACATCACCATCGACATTCGAAACAAGACATTCGACCAGGTGGCCACAGAGGCTGGCAACCTGCTTTGGGAGAGGGGACTCTTATGAGCGAGAAGACGGCGATGGCCGCACGCCAGTGGGTGTCTCTGCCGGGAGGATCGCTTGACGTGCGTTTGGGCACGGGGCGCCTGCGCAGGCAGCTGACCGATGCGGGCTTCGAGGTGACGCTCGTGGAGGTTCCCGCGGGTTCCGGCGCGCGTACGCTCGAGACCTCCGGTGCGCTCTTCTCCCGTCTCGCCGAGATGGGTCTTACCGCAGACGACCTCATCGTCGCCACGGGAGACGCCGACGTGTGCTCGGTCGCCTCCTACGTCGCCACCCAGTGGTGCGCGGGCACGACTCTGGTGACGGCCCCGACCACCCAGCTTGGCCTTGTCGAGGCTGCGGTGAGTCCGCGTCCGATCGACGTGGGAGAGAGCCAGGCGATGGTTTCCGTGCGCACGGGCGTCAAGCACGTGCTGTTTGACACCGACGTCGTCTTTGAGAATGCCGTGCGGGAAGACGTGCTCATGAGCCGCGTGCTCATGGTGGTCACCGCCATGTGCGACTCCGAGAAGACCTTCGAGCGTCTCTGGGACCGCGCGGAGGCCCTCGTTGCCGATGACGTCGAGACGCTCTGCGAGCAGCTGCGCGACACGGTCAAGACGCGGGGCAAGATTCTCTCGTCCACCGCGCTGGCGATGAGACAGTCCCTCACCTACGGCGAGTCCTTTGCACGCGCCCTGATGCGTCTGGACGCCACCGTGGCACCTTCGACCGCTCGTGCGGAGGCCCTGCGCTTCCAGGCGCGACTCTCGGCGGGGGAGGGCACGTTCGAGGTGGACGACGTCCTTGCCCAAGACGAGCTGCTCGAGATGCTCGAGCTGCCCGTGGCGCAGGTGAGCATCTCTCCCGAGGCTCTCATAGAGGCCGTCCGCCAAGAGCGCTTCAAGCGCTCGAACCGCTTCCTGCTGGCGCTGCCGCGCAAGCTGGGGCGCGTGCGCCTTGCATCCGTCACCGACGAGCGCATTGCCGAGCACGTCGCCGCCTGGTGTGCCTCGCGCGAGGGCTAGCCGCCGCCCATCTGCAACGAGCCCCATCCGTCAGCACGGCATATACCGAGCTGCGGTGTCGGCTACCTCGCGGGGCTCATAAGTGCTACAGTGCATGGGTTATCCAAAGCAAACAAAGGAGATTCCCATGTCTAGTGCGAGTGACCTCGCCCGTAGGGTCGCGTGCCTGCGCGAGCTCATGCGCGAGCGCGGCTACGATGCCGTGATCCTGCGCAACAACCCCGACCTGCGTTGGCTTACGGGCTGCGACGGCGTCTTCGACGACGAGGTCGCGCATACGGGCTTTGTGACAGCGGACGGGCTCTGGCTCCATACCGACTCCCGCTATTACAACAGCTTTGCCGAGCACATGGGCGACGATGCCCCTTGGCATCTCGACATGGAGCTGACCGGCCATGCGAAGTGGGCCGCAAGGCGCATCCTTTCGGCTCGTGCCCGCGTCGTCGCGGTCGAGGACACCTGCAGCCTCTCGTTCTATGACGAGCTCGTCCACGAGTGCTCCCGTGCCTCCATCGCGCCGTCCTTCCCGCGCCTGCATGGCGACATCTGCGACCTGCGCATGGTCAAGGACGACGAGGAGCTCGAGCTGCTGCGCGAGGCCCAGCGCATCACCGATGCGGCCTTCGAGCACATATGCGGCTACATCAAGTGCGGCATGACCGAGCAGCAGATTCGCGCAGAGCTCGAGAACTACATGCTCAGCCACGGCGCGGACGGCCTCTCGTTCGACTCGATCATCGCGGCAGGTCCCAATGGCGCCAACCCCCACGCGCGTCCCGGCTCGCGCAAGGTCGAAGCCGGCGACCTTATCGTGATGGACTATGGCGCGCTCTACCACGACTACCATGCCGACATGACCCGTACGGTGTGCATGGGAGAGCCCACCGACGAGCAGCGCCAGGTCTATGACGTGGTGCGCGAGGCGCATGAGACCTGTGCCGCCGCCGTCAAGCCGGGCGTGATCGGCAAGGACATCCACGACCTTTCTGTCAAGGTGATCAGCGATGCGGGATACGGCGCGTACTACGGTCACGGCCTCGGGCACGGCGTGGGCATCGAGATTCACGAGCATCCGGGCTTTGGTCGTGGCTGGGACAAGCCCGTACCCGCCGGTTCGGTGGTGACCATCGAGCCGGGCATCTACCTGCCAGGCAAGTTCGGCATTCGTCTCGAGGACTGTGGCGTGGTGAGCGAGGAGGGATATCGGCCCTTTACGGCCTCGTCGCACGACTTGCGGGTTATCGAGATATAGCTGCCTATGCGGGGGAGTGGACCTCGCAGGACTTGATCGCCAGCTCTTGCCGCGAATGCTTCAGTTGATCCCGTCCGGACGCACGCCTTCAGTTGGTGCGTCCGGTCTCTTGTCGTTGGGCGGCGTGGCGAAGCTGCTGCTGCCAGACCGTTGCTGTTTCTACTTTATGGTTGCGTCTACGGCACGTACAAAGGCCCTCAGCTCCTCTACGGCGCCAAATAGCACATAGGCGGCACCGCGAGAGGCGGAATCATCGCATTCAACTCCGAGGGAAGGAATTGCAGCTGCTACGAGGGCTATGCGATCGAGCGCCTGATCGGCTATGTCGATTGCGTTTTGATCAACCCCGGCGCGTTCTGTCATGTTGCACTGCTCCTTTTCTATACGTCGTGGGATACAACAGGTACGCGATGACTCATCTTTAACATAGGGCTCCGACACAAATAGAAATAGAGCTGGTAGTTGAGGATTGTACGGCCGAAAACAGCTAGACGAGGTCAGTGCTGCGAAAGTGGGCGTCCTCAGTGAGAAACTGTCACCCGTATCAGACCGAGACGATGGGGAGCGAGACGATAGGGGTTATCCCCAACGTCTCGCCCCCAAGTCCCATGCAAAGCAAAACACCCTCCTGGCGACAGAAGGGTGCGGAGAATCATATGGTGGAGATGAAGGGATTCGAACCCTCGGCCTCTGCCTTGCGAAGGCAGCGCTCTCCCAACTGAGCTACATCCCCGTTTGTTGAGTGCAGAGGTAATTTTGGCAATTCGTGAGGGTCCTGTCAACTGTCACACCAGACAACCACGAGCAATTTCTTCGGTTCGACCAGACCGATCAGACGCTTCAATTCGTGATGGCTGCATGAACCGAGCAAAAGTTCAAAATTGCCTCTTGCATTCCTGTCCTGATTGGGGCATTATAATCTAGCCGCTTCACGAGGTGGCCAGATGGTGGGCGTAGCTCAGTTGGCAGAGCGCTGGGTTGTGGCCCCGGAGGTCGAGGGTTCGAGTCCCTTCGCCCACCCCATCGTTTGGCTCTCGTTCAACAGAATATGGACCGGTAGCTCAGCTGGTAGAGCAGGGGACTCTTAATCCCAAGGTCCAG
>CAMYZR010000217.1 GCA_947303905.1 uncultured Atopobiaceae bacterium | reverse complement strand
TGTCACAGTGCGGCAAGTGGCGCAGGCAGACGGAGTTATGGCACCTGCAGCAAAGGACTGCAGCGCCATGCGTCTCGCAACGTCATGATATGAGTCGTGTGCCCTAGCGGCCCCAAGTGAGCATCTGGATGTGGCGCGGCAGTCCTCCCACGAACAGCGGCACCAGCTCACCCTGCACCAGCGGGCGCGCATAGCGCACGAAGTCGTCGGTCACGCCCATGCCGTCCTCGCGAATCCAGTCGAGCGGCACCTTGCGCTCGCGGTTGGCGATGTCGGCGATGTTGACGGTGATGTACTCGGTCACGTACGGCTGGTCGGAGAGGCGCCTGATGGCGGGGATCACGCCGCTCTGGCCGGCAAGCGCGGCCCTGACCGCAAGGCCGCCGAGCGCATAGGCCTCGTCCAGGTCGGTCGCGCTCGCCAGGTGGTTCGCGCAGCGCTGCAGCGTGGAGAACTCCACGGCACGCGTCTTGACGCCGAGGCGATCCGCGACGACTGATGCCAGGTAGCGGCTGGCGCCAGAGAGGGCGGCCTCGTGGCCGAAGGCGTCGAGCTTGATGGCGCTCGTGGGCGGCTCCGCCATGAGCGAGCCATCGGGACGGCGCGCACCCTCGGACACCGCCACGACCACGGACTTCATCTGGCCCAGGAGCTCCCCCACCCGCGCGGTCAGGACATCCTCGGTGATGGGCGACTCGGGCAGCAGGATGAGGTCGGGGCAGATGGCGTTCTCCTGAGACGCAAGCGCGGAGGAACCGGCAAGCCAGCCGGTGTTGCGTCCCATGATCTCCACGAAGGTGACGTTGCGCAGGTCATACACGCTGGAGTCGCGCCCGATCTCGGCAACCGAGGTGGCGATGAACTTTGCCGCGCTGCCGTAGCCGGGGGTGTGGTCGGTGCCGTAGAGGTCGTTATCGATGGTCTTGGGGACGCCCACGAAGCGGATGCTGCTGCCCTCCCGCTCGCCGTAGGCCGAGAGCTTGGAGATGGTGTCCATGCTGTCGTTGCCGCCGATGTAGAGCACCGCGGCAACATGGCAGCGCTCGAAGAGGCTGAAGAGACGCTCGTAGGGCTCCTCGTTCTCCTCGGGGCGAGGGAGCTTGTAGCGGCAGCTTCCGAGGTAGCTCGAGGGGGTTTGGCGCAGCTGCTGCACCTCGACGGGGCTGGAGAGCTCGGGCTCGAGGTCGAGCAGCTTCTCCTCGAAGAGGCCCTCGATGCCGTAGCGCATGCCCAGGACGCCCGCGCCGTTGGCACGTGCCGTGTCGTACACGCCCGCCAGGCTCGAGTTGATGGCCGCCGTGGGACCACCGGACTGACCGACCAGGACGGTGAAGTTGCCTGCCAGGAAACGCTCCCCCGTTCGTTTGACCCCAGTTCCACCACGGTAACACAGCTGCGGCGCAAGAGAACCTGCCCTCGCGCCGCAACACCTGCGCTACCAGTCCTTTGCCGCCGTCGACGCCATCCAGTCGTCGAGAAACACCCCGTAGGCTCCGGCACAGATCGCCTCACGCGCGCGGCGCATGAGGTCGAGCAGGAAGTAGATGTTGTGCATGGACAGCAGGATGGAGGCTGTCATCTCCTTCTGGCGCACGAGATGGTGCAGGTAGGCCCTCGTGTACCCGCCCGTGCACACCGGGCAGGTGCAGGTGGCGTCCAGCGGGCTGGCATCGTGGGCGTGACATGCGTTTCGCAGGTTGACGCGCCCCGTGCTGGAGAAGGCAGAGCCCATGCGCGCGGTGCGCGTGGGAAGCACGCAGTCGTACATGTCGATGCCGCAGGCGACGCCGCGCACGAGCGTGGTGGGATTGCCCACGCCCATGAGGTAGCGGGGCTTGCCCTTGGGCATGTGCTCCGACGCCAGCGGAGCCAGCGTCTCGAACATCACCTCGTGGCTCTCCCCCACCGAGTAGCCACCGATGCCATAGCCCGGGAAGTCTGCCGTGTCCTCCAGCTGACGCAGCGAACGCAGGCGGAGCTCGAGGTCCATGCCACCCTGCACGATGCCAAAGAGCGCCTGCGGCGTACCCTGGGCGGTAAGGTGGCCTGCGGCCTCGTGGGCAGCCCAGCAGCGCTCCGCCCACATGCTGGAGAGCTCGACCGCGCGCTCGACGAAGGGCCTGGGGCTGGGATAGCCGGGGCACTGGTCGAGCTGCATGACGATGTCGGCGCCCAGCTTGCGGGCGATGTCCATGTTGTCCTCGGGCGTCCAGCGCACGTAGCTGCCATCGTAGTCGACGGCTCGGAAGGTCACGCCGTCGTTGGTGAGCTTGACGTGCTCGCCGTGGCTGAAGACCTGGAAGCCGCCCGAGTCGGTGAGGATGGGGCCGTGCCACTGCATGAACTCGTGCAGGCCGCCCATCTCGTCCACGAGGTCCGCCCCCGGCCGCATGGACAGGTGGTAGGTGTTAGCCAGCAGGATCTTGGTGCCCAGCTGCTCGAGCATGGGAGGAAGCAGCCCCTTGACGGTGGCCTTGGTCCCCACGGGCATGAAGATGGGCGTGGGGATGTCGCCGTGCGGGGTGTGGAGCACGCCCGCACGCGCGTGGGTCGTCGGGTCCTCCGCAATGATGTCGAAAGCGAACGGCTTGGTCTCGCAGTTACTGCACATGCTTGGCTCCGTCCGCCTCGGCCATGGCGCGCTCGAGCCAGCGGGCCACCCCGTCGTCGTAGACCGACTCGCACACGTCGTCTGCCAGGCCCTTTATATAGTCCGTACCGTTGCTCATGGCAACGAAGGTGCCGCAGGCGTCGCGGAGCATCTCGTCGTTCTTGGAATCGCCGAAAGCCACGACGTAGGCCGGATCGATCTTGAGGTAGTCCATGAGCCAACGTGCAGAGAGGCCCTTGGTCACTCCCGCTGCCGTGATCTCGAGCTCGTGGCTACCCATCCGCGCCACCTCGAAGCCACCGATGTGCTCGATGACCTCGACGGCACGATCGCAGGCGGCAGAAGTCGGCAGCGAGCAGCCAACCTTGAGGATGCCCGAGTCAGCGGCCTCGACGTACTTGCGTACGGATCGCACCTGCTCGCGTCCCTCCTCGTTCACAACCATGCGCCTGGTGGTACGCGCAACCCTGCGCACGAAGCGCCCCATGCCGGTATGCAGGGCCTTGGAGCTTGCAGCCAGAGGGCCGCGGGCCTGAGACGTGGGGTCCTTGGCGCGTATGCTCTTGATGGATGGCGCACGACCCGCGAGCATGTAGGAGAAGCTCCGCCACTCGAAGTAGGTCATGTCGCCGATGAAGGCGTACCAGCCCGCATGCAGCGGCTTGAGGGCGTCCATCAGGCGCAGCACCAGCTCGGAGCTCATCGGGTGCTCCAGAAGCGTGCCCCCAATGGTGTCGTAGACCGCTGCCCCGTTGGCGCAGACGAGGTAATCCATGGACTCTGGCCGCCTCAGCAGCTCGGGCACCATGGAGAAGGAGCGTCCCGACGCCACGGCGACCATGCACCCGCGCTCGCGCGCGAGGTTGATCGCGTCGACGACGCGCAGGGAGACCTTGGTGCCGTCGGCGACCACCGTGTCATCAAGGTCGAGCAGTACGAGCCCGATCCCCTCGGGGCAAAGCTTTGTTGGTCCTATCACAGATTGGCTCCCGTCTTGGCGATGTCATACCCATTGAGGATAGCACGGTGGCAACATGCCCACCGAATCGACTCAGCACGCCGAGGTCTATGGGGCAGAAGCGTGTCCAGCCCCGACGTTCGCACCACCAGACCTTGTTGCACGAGCTGAGAGTCGACCTCCAACCGCGTTTGCGGAGCGGAAGGGACAGATTCGTGCAACTTTTCCCGTTAGTGTGTCACACGAGGACGCACACGACCATGTCTGGGTGGACTTCGGACTGCAAAAGTACAGGTCGGATATGCTCGCGAAAAGCATACGCGGAAGGGATGCCA
>CAMYZR010000216.1 GCA_947303905.1 uncultured Atopobiaceae bacterium | reverse complement strand
TACATCGCGAAGACGGAGGAGGAGGCCCTCTCGAGCTATCCCCTCACCATCACCAAGAGCAGCTTCGACCTGACGAGCATGATGATGGCCAACGTGGGCTCCGACGACGATGAAAAGGAGGCTGAGGAGGAGGACGGCCGCCTCATCAAGCAGGCATCCATCATGTCCGACATGTTCGCGCAGGTCAAAAACAACGACCTCAAGGCGTTTGGCGCCTACCTCAAGGGAGGGGAGTCGGGAATCGAGCCCTACGTGAGCTCCATCCAATACTCCTACGGCCTCGCCCCGCAGATCTACAAGTCCGACACCTCCGAGGGCATCTCTCGACTTAACCCCTCGCGCATGGGGCAGACGCTCACCAACGGGATGGCTGGCTCGGCGTTTCTCGGAGGCGCCTCGCCGAGCTCCTTCAACGAGCTGCTCGACGACCGCAATCTGCTCGAGCAGTCGCTCGAGCTCGTGGAGGGCCGTTGGCCCGAGAGCTACGACGAGTGCCTCTTCGTCCTTGGCTACAACGGTGGCGTCAGCGACTACACCCTCTACAGCCTGGGCTTCTACGACATCAAGGTCATGGACGACATGACCACCAAGGCGCTCAACGGCGAGGAGGTGGAGGTTCCGGACACCTACAGGGACTTCACGATCGACGATGCCATGGACATGCATTTTGCCGTGGTGCCTGCGGCGAGGCTCTACCAGCGAAACGACGAGCAGGGCACCTGGACCGACATGTCCGGCGACAAGGCCTTCATGAGGCAGGCCATTGACGACGCGATCGACCTTCACGTGGTGGGCGTCGTCAAGCGGGCGGGCGGGTCTGGCACCTCGGGGGTCACCGAGGGAATCGGCTACACCTCCGCGCTCACGCTCAAGCTGATGGACGAGGCGACCTCCTCCGCGATCGTCCGCGAGCAGATGGACGACCCCAAGACGGACGTGTTCACGGGCAAGACCTTCGAGGAGCTGCAGGACGAGGAGAACCGCGAGTTTGACATGGAGTCCGTCTTCACCATCGACGAGGACGCGCTGCGCAGCGCCTTCTCGTTCGACGAGAGCGCCTTGGAGGGCTTTGGCCAGGGATTCGACCTCTCCGACCTCGACCTCAGCTCGTCTCTGGGCTCGATGGACTTCTCCGACATCAAGCTTGACCCCGAGAAGATCACCGAGGTCTTCAGTCCCGAGGCCATGGCGGGCATCATGAACGACCCCGCGCTGACCCTGACCGAGGAGGACATCCAGGAGGCGCTGGGGACCAACACGCTGACCGAGGAGCAGCAGCAGAGCATCTCCGGCATCGCCCAGGGGTTCATGCCGTGGTACCTGTCGCCTGCCGAGATCGGCGGCTACGGCGGGAGCATGGACACGCTTGCGGAGGGCACCGACCTCACCGAGGCGCTTGAGGCCTACATGCAGCAGGAGACGGTCCAGCAGGTCATTGCCGAGCTCTCGCAGAGCGACGTCTTCCAGCCCGACGTCTCCGAGGACGCGCCCCCTATCGCCGAGCAGATGATCAACCAGGTCATGGGCTACTACCTCAACAACAAGCTGGCCCCGACGCTGTCGAAGGCCTTGGGCGAGATGATGGTTGAGGTGGGCAACGTCATCCAGCAGCAGCTCGTCGAGCAGCTCACGGCGCAGATGAACGCCGCGTCAGGCCAGATTGGCGCCGCGCTGGGGTCTGCCATCTCGAGCGAGCTCTCCGGCGAGATGGAGCAGCTCTCAGACGCGCTGCAGAACGGGTTCTCGGTGGATACCGAGGCGTTTGCCAATGCGATTCAGTTCAACATGACGCAGGAGGACCTCACCTCGCTGCTCACCAACTACATGAACGCGGACGAGCTCACCTACGAGGGCAACCTGAGCAAGCTTGGCTATGCGGAGCGCGAGAGCCCCGACTCCATCTCCATCTTCCCGATCGACTTCGAGGCCAAGGAGGCGGTCCTCGACATCATCGACGAGTACAACGACCTCATGCTGTCCCAGGACAAGGACGACTCGACCATCCAGTACTCCGACATCGCCGGCGTGCTGATGAGCTCGGTCACCGACATCGTCAACACGATCTCGCTGGTGCTGATCGCGTTCGTGTCCATCTCGCTGGTGGTGAGCTCGATCATGATCAGCATCATCACGTACATCTCGGTCCTGGAGCGCAAGAAGGAGATCGGCATCCTGCGCGCCATGGGAGCCTCCAAGCTCAACGTGGCCAACATCTTCAATGCCGAGACGGTGATCGAGGGCTTCTTTGCCGGCGTCCTTGCGGTGCTGGTGGTCTACGCAGCCTCCGTGCCGGTCAACGAGATCGTCTACCGCCTGAAGGACGTGCCCAACATCATGCAGCTGCCGATCGAGAGCGCGGTCGTCCTGGTGGGGATCAGCGTGGTGCTGACGCTGGTGGCGGGCCTCATCCCGTCGAGCGCCGCCGCACGCCGAGACCCGGTGGAGGCCTTGCGCAGCGAGTAGTCCAGCCAGCAGCCCGCCGGCCCGTGTCTGCCGAACGAACGCGGCGCTCAGCCAATCTCGTCGGCGGGACGCGGTATGCTTGAGGCTCGACATTTCAAACGTGAGAGAGGGAGCACAGACATGTTTACCCAGGCCATCGACAAGCGCGTTGCCGTCTTCATCGCCGAGGGAATGGAGGAGATCGAGGCCCTCACCGTGGTGGACCTGCTCTATCGTGCGGGCATCCCCTGCGAGACAGTCTCCATCACCAACACCAACGCGGTGGCGTCCTCCCACGACGTGACCGTCGTCTGCGACACCGAGATATCCAACACGCGCTTCGACTTCGACGTCTACGACATGCTCGTGCTGCCGGGCGGCATGCCGGGCACCACGCACCTGGGCGAGTGCGAGGACCTCACCGAGCAGGTCGTGCGCTTCGTCAACGAGGGCCGTCAGGTGGCCGCCATCTGCGCTGCCCCCACGGTGCTCGCCAATCTCGGGGTGCTCGAGGGCCGTCACGCCACTTGCTTCCCCGACCTGCAGCAGGTCCTGGTGGACAACGGCGCCATCCTCGAGCAGGATGAGGTCGTCGTCGATGGCAACATCACCACCAGCAAGGGCATGGGCACGGCGATCCCGTTCGGCCTGGCAATCGTCGCCCACTATCGCGGGCAGGAGTTTGCCGACGAGCTGGCGCGCAAGATCGTCTTCGCGCGCTAGGCGGGACGCATCCACACCGTGTCATCCCAGCGACAATACCTCTGCATAGACCTCAAGTCGTTCTATGCGAGCGTGGAGTGCGTGGAGCGTGGGCTCGACCCCATGACCACGCACCTCGTGGTGGCCGATCCCTCGCGCACGGAGAAGACCATATGCCTGGCCGTGTCGCCCGCCCTCAAGGCCTTGGGGGTGCGCAATCGCTGCCGGGTGTTTGAGATCCCCAAGACGATCGACTACCTCATGGCCACGCCGCGCATGGCGCTCTACATCGAGCGCTCTGCCGACATCTACGAGGTCTACCTGCGCTATGTGGCTCCCGAGGACATCCATGTGTACTCGATCGACGAGGCCTTCATGGACGTGACCGACTACCTTGCCCTCTACGGCTGCAGCGCGCGGGAGCTGGGGGAGCGCATACGCGAGGACGTGGTCGCGACCACGGGAATCCCCGCCACCTGCGGGCTGGGCACCAACCTCTACCTTGCCAAGGTCGCGCTAGATATCACCGCCAAGCACAGCCCGGGCTTCTTCGGCGAGCTCGACGAGGAGCGCTACCGGGCGCAGCTCTGGACCCACCAGCCCATCACGGACTTCTGGCGCATCGGGTCCGGTACGGCGCGCCGCCTGGAGGAGATGGGCATTCACAACATGGGGCAGCTCGCGATGGGCCCGACCGAGCCCATCTACCGGGCCTTCGGCGTGGACGCGGAGATCCTGATCGACCATGCCTGGGGCATCGAGCCGGT
>CAMYZR010000215.1 GCA_947303905.1 uncultured Atopobiaceae bacterium | reverse complement strand
GGACCCCGACGCAGCAGCCCGGCCAGTCCACTGTGGCAACCTATCGCAAGGCAGACGATCCCGATCCCTACGTCAACGTGGGCAGGAACGAGCCGTGCCCCTGCGGAAGCGGCAAGAAGTTCAAGAACTGCCACGGCAGGAGGTAGTCAGTGGCAGCCATCGACGTAACGAGCGCCTCTCTGGGGGCGCTCTCGGCGCGTCTCGACGAGGTGGAGGGCTACCTGCACATCGACGAGCGCCGTGCCGAGGTTCAACGACTCGCGCAGGCTGGCTTCTGGGATGACGCCGAGGCAGCCAGTGCGGTCATGTCGCGCCTGACCAGGGCGAAGGAGGACGTGAACGCCATCGACGACGCCCGTGCCAAGCTCGACGACGCGAAGGCTGCCTTCGAGCTCGCCGAGGAGATGGGCGAGGACGAGCTGCTCGAGGAGGCATCCCAGCTCATGGACGAGCTGACGGCCGACCTGGGCGAGCTCGAGCTTGCCAGCTGGTTCACCGACGACCTCGACCATGGCGACGCGATCGTCACGGTCACCCCCGGACAGGGAGGCCTGGAGGCGCAGGACTGGTGCGAGATGCTCTTCCGCATGTACCTGCGCTACTGCGACCGCCGTGGCTGGAAGGTGACCGTCAACGATGCGCCCGCTGGCGAGGCGATCGGTCTCGACCGTGCCACGTTCACGGTGTCCGGAAAGAACGCCTACGGCATGCTCCGCGCCGAGCAGGGCGTGCATCGCCTGGTGCGCATCTCGCCGACCGACGCCAAGAAGCGCCGTCAGACGACCTTTGCGGGCGTGGAGGTGCTGCCGGTGATCCCGGACAGCATCGAGGTGGAGATCAACTCCGACGACCTGCGCATCGACGTCTTCCACAGCCACGGCCATGGCGGCCAGGGCGTGAACACCACGGACTCTGCCGTGCGCATCACCCACCTTCCCACCGGCATCGTCGTCACCTGCCAGAACGAGCGCAGCCAGCTGCAGAACAAGGCCTTCGCCATGGGCATCCTGCGCTCGAAGCTCTACGAGCTCGAGCTGGAGCGTCGTGCCGCCGAGATGGACGAGCTGCGCGGTCCCAAGCACGACATCGCGTGGGGCAACCAGATACGCAGCTACGTGCTCTATCCGTACCAGATGGTCAAGGACCTCCGCACGGGAGTGGAGCGCGGCAACGTGGACTCGGTCCTCTCGGACGGCGATCTCGACGAGTTCGTGGTTGCCTACCACCGATGGGTCGTGGGCGGCGGAGCCTAACAAACACCGAGAATAAGCGCCTCGTCGCATATGCCCGCGCCTATGGTCTTTTGTGGTATGGACCTCCGTGCGTGGGTCGTAGCCTGCTGCCTCTGTTACCATAAGAGCGTTTCTGTCAGCGTCGCTACGTGGAAGAAGGAGCTTTCGTGGCAAGCCATTTTCGCAGCACAGAGCGACTTGAGGACGACCTCGACAAGCAGGTTGTCCCTGAGGAGGAGACCGCCGTTACCAGACCGGTAGAGGTGGCCGATGAGATGGAGGCCGCCATCGACGCGGTGCTGTCTCAGCCCCTTCCCGAGGAGGAGCCTCTCCCCCAGGCGGAAGAGTCCATCACCCAGGAGGAAGAGCCCGTAACGCAGGTTCACCCCGTCGTGGACATCCCCGATGTCCCCACGGTGGAGGAGCTTGAGGCGCAGGAGGAGGCCGAGGCCGAGGACGTGCAGAGCGCGTACTCGTCGCTCGCCGATGTCGCTCCGCGCGTCATCTCGCATGAGGGCACTCCTACCATTTCGCTCCAAAACGTGACACACATCTACCCGTCCCAGCCCAACAAGCCCGCACTCGACGACGTGAGTCTGGACATCTACCCCGGTGAGTTCGTCTTCATCGTGGGCCACTCCGGCTCTGGCAAGTCGACGTTCATCCGCCTGCTCACCCGCGAGCTGCGTGCCAGCAAAGGCAAGGTCCTCGTCGCCGGACAGGACCTCACCAAGATGCGCAACTGGAAGGTGCCCTACCTGCGCCGCCAGATCGGCTGCGTGTTCCAGGACTTCAAGCTGCTTCCGGACAAGACCTGCTACGAGAACGTGGCCTTTGCACTGGAGTGCATCGGCAAGCCGCGTTCCGTGATCAAGGTCCAGGTGCCCGAGGTGCTGCGTCTCGTCGGTCTTTCCGACCGCACCAACGCGTACCCCGACCAGCTGTCCGGTGGCGAGCAGCAGCGCGTTGCCGTGGCCCGCGCCATGGTCAATCGTCCGCCGCTTCTGGTGTGCGACGAGCCCACTGGTAACCTCGACCCGGCCATCTCGCTGGGCATCATGAAGCTGCTGGATCGCATCAACCGTGCCGGCACCACCGTGGTCATGGCCACCCACGACCGCGAGATGGTCGACTCCATGCGCAAGCGCGTCGTGGCGCTCGAGGCTGGTCACATCGTGCGCGACCAGGAGAGGGGAGGCTACGGTACCTATGTCTAACATCGGCTATTCGATTCGCGAGGCGCTGCGCCACTTCCGTCGCAATTGGTCGACGGTCTTTGGCGCCATCGTCACCATCTTCCTCTCGCTGTTCATCATCGGCGTGTTCGTGCTGGGCTCCTCCATGATCACCAACCTGGTGGGCAACGTGGAGGATCGCGTCACCATCCAGGCGTTCCTGTCCGACGATGCCAAGCAGGAGGACGTCGACGCGGTCATCGCCAAGGTCGAGGCCTGGGACAACGTCGAGTCCGTGCGCTACAAGAGCAAGGACGAGGCGCTCCAGGAGTACAAGGAGACCATGAGCAACCGCAACGCGGCTGACGCCGTGGCGGCTCTCGACGGCGAGAACCCCGTTCCCGCCTCGATGGTCATCAAGCTGGACGACCCCCAGAAGGTCGAGGAGACGGCCAACAAGCTCATCGCTGACGCCGACTTCTCTGCTGTCTGCGACGATCCGGATGACGTCAGCGCATCGGTGCAGTACGGCCGCGAGACCGTCGAGCGCCTCTTCAGCGTGACCAACTACATCCGCATCGCGGCACTGGTGCTGGTCGGCCTGCTCACCTTCGTGTCCTTCGTCTTCATCAACAACACCATTCGCCTTGCCATCTCTGCGCGCAGGCGCGAGATTGCCATCGAGCGTCTGGTGGGCGCCTCCAACAGCTTCATCCGCGGGCCCTTCGTGGCCGAGGGCATTCTCGAGGCCCTGTTGGGCTCCGCCCTCGCCGTGGCCGCCCTGCACTTTGGCATGGGCGAGCTGGTGCCGAGGCTCGAGAGCAGCCTGCAGTTCCTCTCCTTCACGCTGCCGCAGCGCATCGTGCTGGAGACCTACGCCGGCCTGGTCCTGGGCGGTCTCGTGCTGGACACCTTCGGCTCGAGCATCGCCATGAGGCGTTACCTGCGCGTCTAGTCGCACGGTCATCCGCATATGCAATGCCAGCCCCCTCCCATGCGGGAGGGGGCTTTTTCATGCCCGTCCGCTCAGGCATTGAGGCCTGCCGGGCGCAGTTGGCCCATAGGTGCGCTAGGCTGTTGGCAACGACAAACGGGTTTCTCGCAGCGGGGGAGACGACGATGGCACGCAAGAGGCCGCATCATGGCAACACGAGGCGGGGCAACCCGCACGGAACGCGCAAGAAGGCGCAGGCGCTGATCAGCGGCACCATTCGTATTGCGCGGCCCGGTGCGGCGACGGTGGAGACGCCGGAGGGTGCCTTTGCCGTGGCACGCGGGGGCATTCACGAGGCCATGAACGGCGACGAGGTGCAGGTCACCTTCCGCCTCGACGGACGTGACGATGACCCTGCCGTCATGCTCTACACCACCGTCGGCGCCCCCGACAAGGTGAAGCCCCACCAGCGCCTGCTGCTCACCTATGCCATCAAGCACCGTGCCCCCGACGGCTCCTACTGGAACGTCGACGCCATAGGCTCTTCACGCATCATCAACGACTCCATTCGTGTCAACAT
>CAMYZR010000214.1 GCA_947303905.1 uncultured Atopobiaceae bacterium | reverse complement strand
CTGGCGTGTCTCCGAGCTGCTGGCAAGCTACAAGCGCTACCTCAACGTGGATGGGAAGCCACAGACTCCCGAACAGCTCCTGGAACGCCTTGGCTTCGAGCGACGCGAGTTCCCGACCTTCATCAAGGACCTGTCAGGCGGGCAGCGCCGTCGGCTCGCGATCCTCTGCGTGCTCATGGAGGAGCCAAACGTGCTTGTCCTCGACGAGCCGGGCAACGACCTCGACACCGACATGCTCGCCGTGCTGGAAGACCTGCTCGATACCTGGCCTGGCACGCTCCTTCTGGTGAGCCACGATCGCTATCTGATGGAGCGTGTGACCGACGACCAGTTTGCCCTGCTCGATGGCGTCGTAAGGCATGTGCCGGGCGGCGTGGACGAGTACCTCAGACTGCTCGACGAGCGTGCCGAGGCGGCTCAGGAGGCTAAAGCACCTCAACCCTCAAGTTCACCTTCACACCGTGATTCGGCCCCTGAGAAGCCTCAAGTAGCCTCAAGTTGTCTCAGCAATGCCGATCGCAGGGCTGCCAAGAAGCGCTTCGATTCGATTTCGAGGCGCCTGGAGAAGCTGGAAGGGCGTCCTGACGAGCTTCGCGCAGAGTTGGAGGCGCTCGATGCCACAGACTACCAGGCTCTTCTCGACAAGCAGGCGGAGATTGCCGATGCCGAGGCCCAGATAGAGGAGCTTGAAACGGAATGGCTCGAGCTCTCAGAGGCGCTGGGGGAGTAGTGCGGGCGCATCGGCAGATAGGGTCGCACGTCGGAGACCTCCTGCGCCAGTTCTTGCCACCAGT
This sequence comes from uncultured Atopobiaceae bacterium, assembly GCA_947303905.1. Classification (GTDB taxonomy): domain Bacteria; phylum Actinomycetota; class Coriobacteriia; order Coriobacteriales; family Atopobiaceae; genus UBA1367. The sequence continues at coordinate 3,144 of CAMYZR010000214.1, read as the reverse complement.
CCACGAGAGCTTGTCTGTGCCCTTCGGGTCAAGTGCGATACTGAATACGTAGCAATTCGTCTGACACTATGGAGAGGTTTTGCACATGTATGACGTGATTATCATCGGTGCGGGAGTCTCGGGGTGCGCCATTGCCCGTGAGCTCACGCGCTACGATTGCACGGTGTGCGTGGTCGAGCGCGACGAGGACGTGTGCTGTGGCACGTCGAAGGCCAATTCGGCCATCGTCCACGCGGGCTTTGACGCTCAGCCGGGCACGCTCATGGGCAAGCTCAACGCAGAGGGCAACCGTCTCATGTACGAGTGGGCGAAAGACCTCAACTTCGCGGTTCTGCCCATTGGCTCGCTCGTGGTGTGCGTGAGCGATGACGATCGTCCCGGCCTGCAGGCCCTCTTGGAGCGCGGAGAGGCAAACGGCGTTCCTGACCTGCGCATCATCGAGCGCGACGAGCTCGTCGAGCTGGAGCCGAACATCTCAGACAATGCCGTGGCCGCCCTGTGGGCTCCTACGGGTGGCATCGTCGACCCCTTTGGCCTGACGGTCGCGCTCGCAGAGAACGCCGCCGCAAACGGCGCGGAGTTCAGGTTCAACGAGCAGGTGTCTGCCGTCGAGCGCGTGGACGGGGCATGGCAGGTCACGGCGGGAGGGGACAAGCTCCTCGCGCGCGCCGTGATCAACGCCGCCGGCGTCTATGCGGACGAGCTGCACAATCGCTTTGTCGAGCTCTCGAGCGGTGACGACACGCTGCAGCAGACGATGACCGTCGCCGCAAAGCCGCTGAGCATCGTCGCGCGCAAGGGCGAGTACTACCTGCTCGACACCACCGCAGGCCAGCACGTGAGCCATACGGTGTTCATGCTGCCCACCGCGATGGGCAAGGGTGTCCTCGTGAGTCCCACCGTGCACGGGAACCTGATCGTCGGCCCGACGGCCTCTGACGTCGACGACAAGGAGAGCACCAACACCACGCCCGCGGGTCTTGCGGAGGTCGTCTCCAAAAGCTCCCTCACGGTCAAGAATGTGCCGTTCCGCGAGGTCATCACCACCTTCGCGGGACTGCGCGCGCACCAGGAGGCGCACGACTTCGTCATTGGCGAAATCGAGGGAGCCCCCGGCCTGTTTGACTGCGCTGCCATCGAGAGCCCGGGCCTTACGAGCGCGCCCGCCATCGGCGTCATGGTGTCTGGTCTTGTCGCGGACGCACTGAAGCTCTCTCCAAAGCCCGAAGGGGTGTTCGACCCCACGCGTCCCGGCGTGGTCAATCTGGTCACGACGAGCTTCGACGAATGGGACGAGCTCTGCCAGCAGGACCCTGCTTTCGGGCACATCATCTGTCGCTGCTGCCGCGTGAGCGAGGCGCAGATCGTGGACGTCATTCATCGCGTGCCGCAACCCCGTTCGCTCGATGCCATAAAGCGTCGCACGGGTGCCACGATGGGACGCTGCCAGGGCGGATTCTGCTCGCCCAAGATCATGGAGATACTCGAGCGCGAGCTTGGCATGTCCCCCGAGGAGGTCACCAAGCGTGGTCCTGGCTCCGAGCTCGTAGTGGGCTACAACAAGGATCGCATCGCAGCGCCTGATACGGATGGGGAAGGAGGCGAGGCCTGATGAGCAAGACCATCGAGCAGCGCGCCATCGTCGTGGTGGGAGGCGGCCCTGCCGGCCTCGCCGCAGCCATCGCGGCACACGAGGCCGGACAGACCGACGTGCTCATCCTCGAGCGTGACACCCAACTGGGCGGGATCCTCAACCAGTGCATCCACAACGGCTTTGGCCTGCACACCTTCAAGGAGGAGCTGACGGGCCCGGAGTACGCCGCGCGCTACACCAAACGCGCCGACGAACTGGGCATCGAGCGGCGCCTCGGCACCATGGTGCTCGACATCACGCAGGATCGCATCGTCACGGCCGTCTCGCCCACGGAGGGCATCACGCATATCAAGGCAGGTGCCGTGATCCTGGCCATGGGCTGCCGCGAGCGTCCCCGCGGGGCCCTCGCAACCCCGGGCTACCGTCCCGCCGGCGTCTACTCTGCAGGCACCGCGCAGCGCCTGGTCAACATCGAGGGCCAGCTTCCTGGCCGAGAGGTCGTCATCCTGGGTTCCGGTGACATCGGGCTCATCATGGCCCGCCGCATGACCCTCGAGGGTGCCCATGTCGCCTGCGTTGCGGAGATCATGCCCTATTCCGGCGGCCTCAAGCGCAACATCGTGCAGTGCCTCGATGACTTCGGCATCCCGCTGCTGCTCTCGCACACCATCGTCGACGTGGAGGGTCGTGACCGCGTCGAGGCGGTCACCATCGCCGAGGTGGACGAGCGTCTCCGCCCCATTGCGGGAACCGAGGTTCGCTATCCCTGCGACACGTTGATGCTCTCGGTCGGACTCCTGCCCGAGAATGAGCTCTCGCGTGAGGCGGGCGTGGAGCTCTCGCCCGTGACGCGTGGACCCGTCGTGGACCAGAGCCTCCAGACCAGCATCCCTGGCATCTTTGCCTGCGGTAACGTCCTGCATGTGCACGACCTCGTCGACTTCGTGAGCCAGGAGGCCGCGGCGGCCGGTGCGAACGCCGCTCGTTACGTGGCACAGGACCATCCAGGCGAAGCCGGTTCGCGCGGCGTGCCGGTCAGCGCCGAGAATGGTGTGCGCTACACCGTCCCCTCCTTCGTGGACGTTGCCGCAATGGATGACACGCTGACCGTGCGCTTCCGCGTGGCAAACGAGTACCGCAACCGCTATGTGAGCGTGTACCTCGACGAAGAGCGCATCCAGCACCGCAAGAAGCGCGTCATGGCGCCCGGCGAGATGGAACAGGTCATCCTCAAGAAGGCCGACCTTGCCGCGCGCGAGGGCCTGTCCAAGATCACCGTCAAGCTTGAGGAGGAGTAGCCATGGCACAAGAGATCCGAGAGCTCATCTGCATCAATTGTCCCATGGGCTGCCCGCTGACCGTAACGCTTGAGGACGGCGAGGTCATATCGGTCGAGGGCAACACCTGTCCTCGTGGTGACAGCTACGGGCGCAAGGAGGTTACCAATCCCACGCGCATCGTGACCACGTCTGTGCCGGTTGACGGGAGCAAGGCCGAGCGCATGGTGAGCGTCAAGACCGAGCATGACATCCCCAAGGGTAAGATCTTTG
>CAMYZR010000213.1 GCA_947303905.1 uncultured Atopobiaceae bacterium | reverse complement strand
CGGCCGGACACTCCAAGGGCACGGGCCTGCACGCCGCAGCCAAGCACTTCGGTGCAACCCTGACCGCTGGCATCGGAGACTCCTTCAACGACCTTCCCCTGCTCGAAGCGGCAGATGTCGCCTACACCTTCCACAGTGCCCCGGACGGCATGAAGGAGAAGGCCGACGTGTTGGTGGACAGCGTTGCCGAGGCCCTTGCCGACTTCATGGCACGTTAGGAGAAGCGCATGTCAAAGCCACTCGCCACGTACGCCGCTCGCCTGACCATCGAGCGCTTCCTCGGGTTTCTGCTCTATCTCGCGGGCACCGGATGGGTTCTCGACGGACGCGCAACCGTCTGGTTCGTCGCCTACTTCCTCGCCATCGGAACGGGAGTCTGGCTTGCGGCAAAGCGTCCGGACACGATGGCGCGCCGCGCGGACCTCGCGGCCACCAAGGACACCACGCCCGTCTGGGACAAGGTCATTCTCGCCCTGTTCTGGCTGCTTGCCTATTTTGTCGTCTACTACGTGGCGGGCAGATCGCACCTGTCGGCACCCGTGTGGCCGGCAGCCATCGCACTGGGCCTTGTCATCTATGCCGCCTCGTGCGTGCTCACCACTGCGGCACTCATGGAGAACGCCCATGCGGAGTCGGTCGCGCGCCTCCAGCCGGAACGCGCCCAGACCGTCTGCGCGACCGGACCCTACGCCTGGGTGCGTCACCCCATGTATGCAGCCATCATCATGTGGTGCGTGGCCATCGTGCTGGTCTTTCCCTGCCTCCCCGTGGCGCTGGTCTCAGCAGTGGTTGCGGCCCTCATCGTCTGCCGAACGCTTCTCGAGGAGCACATGCTGGTCGCAGGGCTACCTGGCTACGATGCCTATAGGCAGACGGTGCGCTGGAGGCTGATTCCGCACCTGTTCTAGGGTCGCCACCGTAAGTGCAAGCCTTGCCCTACGGCTCCTTACAGCAGAAGTGCATCAAAGACACGATTTATGCATGTGCCGATTCTCGGATTCGCTAACTTGCACAAATCTGCGCAAGTTAGACGTCTAGTGAGTGCGCGTAATACACTCGCGCCTCACTAAAACCCTAACTTGCGCAAATCTGCGCAAGTTAGGGTTTGCCATTACTGGCGTATGCATTTTATGCCGAGCTAGACGCTCTCTGGATCCATCGCCGCGTCCGACAGGCCGATGAAGCCCACGCTTGCAACCGGCAGCTCCGAAACGAGATTCCCGTCGAAGGAGTCTGCGTCGCCATCGACGGTCCCGTCAAACGTGACCTCATACCGGAAGAGGTCCTTTTCGAGCTCGGCCACGGTCTCGTCGCCACCATACATGGTGAGCGTGCTGAAGGTAAAGCCGTCGTCGAACAGCTCCTTGCCGGTCTTGCCGGCAAGCGCGTCCAGCTCGTCCTGGCTTGGAACCTGGTCGGAGTAGTCATCGAGACTCACCAGCTCAAGCCCACCGATGATGTCGTTCAGCTTCTGGTCATGCTCCTCGTCGAGAAAATCGAGCTCCTCGATCTTGCTGTAGATCTCAGGGGTCAGGTCGACCACTGCGCGAAGTGGCGCCCCGTTAACAGTGGTGACGTAGATGTAGTGCTCCTCGTTCCACGTTGCGGTCTGCCCCTCGCTCTCGATGGCCATCACGTCACCTAGCGTCTTGAGTGACGAGATGTCGACTCCCGTCGTCTCCTCAGACGCCTCGGCAGCACCCTGATCGCCCGAGGCACCCTGCCCCGAACAGGCTGCGAGCGGCAAAACCGCCAAGCCCAGCGTGAGTGCCCATGCGACGCGCGCCATGCCCTGCCTCTTCATTGCAACCTCCTTGCCCCGTCACCCTTATGTCCCAGCTTTGCCCTGGGTCCACATGCTGCTTGAAGCGTACCCCATAGCAGACGTTTTGCACGGCGTCATCGGCGAGACGTGGCACGGGACCCGCACTGCGCAGTTTCAACACGGCGAAGTCTGCCGCTCATCCGCGCGTCAGGCGTACACTGTCGTTGGGGAGGAAGCCATGGCACGTACCGAGACATCAAGGACCGCGGGTGCGGCTTATGCCGCGTGGCTGGCGCTTGGCGCTTGGATCGGCAGTCACCTCATGGTCATCGTTCCCGCCGGCGTGGCCATTGGCGTGTTGTTTCCGCGGACTCTGCTTCCGATCAAGCCCTTCATCCCACTGCTGTTTGCCGTCATGACCTTTCAGAACTCCCTCGGCAACGACCTGCGTTCCATGCGCAAGGCGCTCGCGCGGCCACAGGTCCTTGCGGCCATGCTGCTCTTGGTGCACGTGGTCATGCCACTGGTGACCTATGGCGCGGCGCGTCTCGTCTTCGGCGCAAGCTCCCCCACCGTCGCGGGAGTCGTGCTCGAGTATTCGGTGCCCATCGGTGCCTCGACGGTCATGTGGATCGGCATGTTCGAGGGAGAGCTAGCCCTCGGGCTCTCCGCACTGCTCGCCTCCACGCTCCTGGCACCCTTCAGCATTCCCCTTACGCTGAAGCTGCTGGTGGGGACCACGGTCGAGGTGGACGCGCTTGGCATGATGGGCGACATGCTGGTGATGATCGCCCTGCCGGCCCTTGCCGCCACCATCCTGAACGAGCTCTCTGGCGGGTGGACCAAGGAACATCTGTCATCCGCCACCACGCCCGTCTCCCGCATCATCTTGCCCATCATCGTCTCGACCAATGCCACCGGCATTTCGAGCTACCTGCACAACCTCACCCCACGCCTCGTGGGCATCATGCTCTTCATGCTGGCCTTTGCCGTGCTGAGCTTTGTGGTGGCCATGGGTCTCGCCCACCTGCTTACCAAAGACCGTCCCCGCTTTGTGGCCATCTCCTTCTGTGGGGGCATTCGCAACGTGTCTGCTGGCGCCGTGCTCGCCTCGCAGTTCTTTGGCCCCGAGGTCATGTTCCCCGCCGTCATCGGCACGCTCTTCCAGCAGTTTCTCGCAGCGCTCTTTGGGCGCGTGATGGAGCGCGTGCTGGAACGCTCCAACCTTGCCGAGCGGCCATGACGCCCCAAGCATTGCCGCTGAGTCACGCGTTTTGACCGCAAGGGCGGGGCTTGCGAGCGTCCCTGCCCACTGCAGATTATTTCATCGTATAAATGAGGGTGGGGTTTATAGGGAACGGGAGGGGACCCATGTTTAGCGCATCCACCGCGTTGCTTTCGTTTTTGGTCGGTATCGTCGGCTGCATCTTTGGCGGCACCCAGACCTTTATCGTCACGGGCTTTGTGGGGCTTTTCATCTATGCCCTCCAGGCCGTGGGCATTCAGTCGGAGTTTCTGAGCGAGACCCTGCTCAACACCGTCTTTCTGCCAGCCATCATCTTCAATGCGGCATCGGTCTCCACGGCCTACGCAGCCAAGCGCTACGACATCGAAGGCTGGGACATCAATCACAGCCTGCTGTTCACCCACGATCCGATCGTCTCGCTGATGGGCGGCCTAGGTGGCGTGATCGGCTATCTCGTCTTTGCCTTCGCGCGCGGCATCGGACTGCCGGCTGACCAGGGCTCCTTCTCGGTCATTCTCGTGGGCGTGCTGACCCGCCTCCTGTTGGGAAACGGCCACTGGACCAACCCCAACGCAACCGCCTACTACCAGAAGGAAGGCCCGCGCTACTGGGCATTCCAGTTCATCAACGCGTTGGGCATCTGCGGACTGACCGCGCTCGTGCTCGAGCAGATGGACCCCGCGTTCTACAACATCGTGTTCAACATCTCGGCCGCGCTCATCCTGCTCTCCATCTTCGACCAGCAGCGCCGCACCTATCCCACCACCCATCATGAGACCCTCGTGGTGGCCTACGCCATGGCCGCCACCGGCGCCAATGTAATCGTCTCCATCGCGTTCGGCATGCTGGCAAACCTCATCTACCTGCTGTTTGCGCGCTACTGCAACGAGAACTGCGGCACGCACATCGACCCGCCCGCCGTGGCCATC
>CAMYZR010000212.1 GCA_947303905.1 uncultured Atopobiaceae bacterium | reverse complement strand
ATCGGATTCTCGCCTTGCGGCGACTGTGCATGACGTCCTGCCATCGTTACGCCTCAGCCATCTCGCGCTTGAAGTCGACGATCTTCTGCTGATACTCGGGCATGGTCGCGCCGAGGATCTGCGCCGCGTAGATCGCCGCGTTCTTGGAGCCATTGATGGCAACGCATGCCACGGGCACGCCGGAGGGCATCTGCACCATGGACAAGAGCGAGTCCATGCCACCAAGGTCGCTCGTCTTGATGGGCACGCCGATGATGGGCAGCGGAGTGTATGCCGCGACCACGCCACCGAGGTGCGCGGCCTTGCCAGCCGCGGCGATGATCACCTTGAGGCCACGCTATGCAGCGGAGCCAGCCCACTCGTGAACCTTGTCGGGCGCACGGTGCGCCGAAGCGATGACCAGCTCGTACGGAATGCCAAACTCCTCGAGCTGGGCCGTGCATGCCTCCATGACGGGCATGTCGGACTTGGAACCCATGATGATGCCAACGAGTGGCGTCTCTGCCATAGCATCCTCCCATGATGTGCGGTTCGTAGACAGTAACCTGATTAGTATATCGCTGCCAGCCCGCCACATGTCGCGTGCGCATGCCCGCGGGCCTATATCCCCAGCTTGTCAACACGTACACGCGCTACGCTAGACCCATGAGAAAGGAGCCCTCATGGCTATCGTTGGAGCATTTGCCGTCCCCCATCCACCCCTGATCATCCCCGCCGTCGGACACGGGCGCGAGCGCGACATCCAGGCAACGGTCGACGCATACGAGGAAGTCGGCCGACGTGTCGCGGCGCTGAGGCCCGACACGCTGGTCATCGCATCACCGCACTCCATCATGTACCGCGACTACCTGCACATCTCGCCCGGCCCCGAGGCACGGGGGAGCTTCGCGCAGTTCCGTGCGGCCGAAGCGTCCTACCACTGCACCTACGACCAGGCCTTTGTCGCATCGCTCGAGGCTGCCTGCATGGCCCAGCAGCTGCCCGCCGGCACGCGCGGCGAGCGGGACCCGCGCCTCGACCATGCGACCATGATTCCCCTGCACTTCATCCAGCCCGCCTGCGAGGCCGCCGGTCTCAGTCCCAAGGTCGTACGCATGGGCCTCTCGGGGCTCTCGCCTGCCTTCCACTACCAAGTGGGCATGCTGGTGCAGAAGGTGGCAAACGTGCTCGGCAAGCGCGTGGTGTTCGTCGCCTCGGGCGACCTCTCCCACAAGCTGCTGAGCGACGGCCCGTACGGGTTTGCACCCGAGGGTCCCGAGTTCGACGAGCGCATCTGCAGGGACTTTGCGTCCGCGGACTTCTTGGACCTGCTCTGCATGGACCGCGGCTTTGCCGAACGCGCAGCGGAATGCGGGCTGCGCAGCTTCCAGATCATGGCCGGCGCGCTCGATCGCACCGAGGTGCGCGCGGAGCTGCTCTCGCACGAGGGCACCTTTGGCGTGGGCTATGGCATAGCCGCCTTCGAGCCGATCGGCGAGGAGGGCACCTGCGAGGAGCGCGCGCTGCTGGAGCGCTACGAGCAGTGGCGCGTTGACGACCTCGCCAGGCGACGCGCGGCGGAGGACGAGCTGGTCTCGCTCGCGCGCCTCTCGCTGGAGAGCTACGTGATGAGTGGCGGCATCCCCGTGCGTGTGGACGACCTGCCCGACGGGCGCACCCTCTCCGACGAGCTGCTCACGCGACGCGCCGGCTGCTTCGTCTCGCTCAAGAAGGACGGTGAGCTGCGCGGATGCATCGGCACCATCGCTCCGACGCGCGCCTCGCTCGCCGAGGAGATCTGCGCCAATGCGGTAAGCGCGGGCCGCTACGACTCCCGCTTCGAGCCCGTGGAGGTCGAGGAGCTGGCTGACCTGGTCTACGACGTCGACGTGCTCGGCAGGCCCGAGCCCATAAACAGCGAGCGCGAGCTTGACCCGCGGCGCTACGGGGTCATCGTGAGCACGCGCGACGGGCGGCGCGGGCTTCTGCTGCCGGACCTCGACGGCGTGGACACCGTGCAGGAGCAGGTGCAGATAGCCGCGCAGAAGGGCGGCATCGACCTGTACGGCGACGACTACCGCCTCGAGCGCTTTGTGGTGGAGCGTCACCTGTGAGCGCGTCCACGACAGCCACCTGCAACGTCTGTCCGCACGGCTGTCGGCTTGCCGAGGGCCAGGTGGGCGCCTGCCGGGCTCGCGGCTGGCGCGACGGCGAGGTGGCACCCCTCGCCTACGGGCGGCTGACATCGCTTGCGCTCGACCCCGTGGAGAAGAAGCCGCTGGCCCGGTGGGAGCCGGGAGGCCTGTTGCTCTCCGCAGGGTCCTACGGCTGCAACCTGCACTGTCCCTTCTGCCAGAACCACACGATCGCCCAGGCGGGAGAGTCGGACGTCGGGTGGCGCTACATCTCGCCGGAGGAGCTGGTGGCCATCACCCTCGACGCCCGCGCGCGACACCCCCGCACGGTGGGCATCGCACACACCTACAACGAGCCACTGACCTCGTGGGAGTATGTCCGCGACGTGGGGGTCCTCGCACACGAGGCGGGCCTTGCCAACGCGCTGGTGAGCAACGGATGCGCCAACGCGTCCGTGATTGACGCGCTGGCCCCCGTGGTGGACGCCGCGAACATCGACCTCAAGGGCTTCACCGCCGACTACTACCGCTGGTGCGGAGGCGCCCCTGATGCCTTTGACACGGTCCGCGCCTGCATCGAGCGGCTTGCCACAGAGCCCACCTGCCACCTCGAGGTGACCTGCCTCGTCGTGCCGGGCCACAATGACGCGCCCGAGGAGATGCGCGCGCTCTCCGCGTGGCTCGCTGGCGTCGACTCGGACATAACCCTGCACGTGACCAGGTACTTCCCCCGCTGGAAGATGTCCGGCAGACCCACGCCCGTCGCCACGGTCTACGCGCTGGCGGACGTCGCGCGCGAGGCGCTGCCCCACGTTCGCGTCGGCAACTGCTAGCGTACGGGCGCCATCCGACCGCCCGTCGTCCATCCGATCCAGACAGAAGACGGCGCCCCCGTCGCAGACGGGGGCGCCGCCGGTCACGTTGTGAGATCGCTTACTTGCGGTTGGCGCGATAGAACTCGATCAGGGCCTTGGTGGAGGCGTCCTGCTTTGCCAGGGCCTCGTCGTCGTGCAGCGCCGGGGTGATCTGCTTGGCAAGCTGCTTGCCCAGCTCGACGCCCCACTGGTCGAAGGAGTCGATGCCCCAGACCACGCCCTCGACGAAGGTGATGTGCTCGTACAGGGCGATGAGCTCGCCGAGCGAATGCGGGTTGAGCTCGGTGCCGAAGATGCTGGTGGTCGGGCGGTTGCCAGCGAAGCAGCGGGCCGGCACGATCCACTCCGGCGTGCCCTCGGCGCGCACCTCGTCAGCCGTCTTGCCAAAGGCCAGAGCCTTGGTCTGGGCGAGGAAGTTGCCCAGGAAGAGCTCGTGCACGTCCTGGCCCTCGCACTGGATGGGGTTGGCGCTGTTGGCGAAGGCGATGAAGTCAGCCGGCACGGGCTTGGTGCCCTGATGGATGAGCTGGTAGAAGGCGTGCTGGCCGTTGGTGCCCGGCTCGCCCCAGAAGATCTCGCCGGTGCCGCAGGTGACGGGGCTGCCATCCCAGCGGACGCTCTTGCCGTTGGACTCCATGGTCAGCTGCTGCAGGTAGGCCGCGAAGCGATGCAGGTACTGGTTGTACGGCAGGACCGCATGAGTCTCATACTCGAAGAAGTTGTTGTACCAGATGTTGGTCATGGCCATGAGGGCGACCACGTTCTGCTCGAGCGGGGTGTCCTTGAAGTAGAGGTCCATGTCGTGGAAGCCACCGAGCAGGGCCTCGAAGGTCTCCTTGCCATAGGCGAGGATGAGGGACAGGCCGACGGCGGAGTCGGTGGAGTAACGGCCACCCACCCAGCTCCAGAAGCCAAAGGCGTTCTCGGGGTCGATGCCAAAGTCGGCGACGA
>CAMYZR010000211.1 GCA_947303905.1 uncultured Atopobiaceae bacterium | reverse complement strand
CCGGACGCTCGCCGAGGCCAAGCGCGCCACCAAGAGTGCCGAGAACAACCTTGCGGAGGCAACCAAGCGTCGCGACCAACGCATTGCCGCAGCCAACCGCGCGGTCGACACCGCCCAGGAGCGCGTGCGCAAGCTGCAGACCGAGCTCGACAGCACCCAGGAGCGGCTGCACGCCGAGCAGTCCGAGGCAGACGGTGCCCAAGACTCCGAGAAGAGCTCACCGGAGGCCGTCGCGAGACTTCAGAACGAGCTGGTCTCTGCCCAGGCACACCGCGACGCGGCCGCAGCCGTGCCGCGCGAGTTCATCGAACGCACCGTGACGCAGCCGCGGCCGACGTACCCGTCATCACCGAGGAGATGCGCGTGGCCGTCGAGACGGCGCAGACGCGGCTGTTTGACCAGCGTCAGGCGCTCACGCAGGCCGAGCGCAACGCAGAGGCGGCCAAGAAGGAGGCCAACGAGCGCCGCGACGAGTACGACAAGCTGCTCAAGAAGGCCCAGGAGGAGGAGCGCGCCCTCTCCGAGCAGATCAGGCTGCGCGTCACCGCCTCCGAACAGGCACGCAAGGACGCAAGCGATGCCCAGGCACGCATCGACGACGCCCAAGAGGTGCTCGACGAGGCCGAGGAGATCCACGCCACGCCACAGGAGACCATCGCGCTTCGCGAGCAGGTCTCGCGCGAGCAGGCCGACTACGACCGCCAGCTGGACGCCGTCGAGGAGCTTGCCGAGAACGAGCGCGAGCTGCGTCGCGGCACGCTCAAGCAGCGCCTCATCCTGATCGCAGGCATCGCACTGGTGGTCGTCATCGTGATAGCCATCATCGTGGCCATCGTGATGAACAGGAACTAGACGATCAGCATCGCGTCGCCGAACGAGAAGAAGCGATACCCTTCACCGATGGCCACCTGGTAGGCGGCCATCACCTGTTCGCGCGTGGCAAACGCCGAGACCAGCATCATGAGCGTCGAGCGCGGCACGTGGAAGTTGGTGACCATCGTGTCCACCACATGGAAGGTCGAGCCCGGCATCAGGTAGAGGTTGGTGGTGGCGTTGACCCGCTCCACGATGTCGCCCCTGTCGCAGACGGCGGAGGAGTCGGAAGCCTCCTCAAACCTGCGGGCCACCACGGGCGGCTCAGACACGGGCGCGGAGGCGTCGTAGGCGCTCTCGAGCGAGCGGACCGAGGTGGTTCCCACGGCAACCACGCGATGGCCCTCGGCCTTTGCTTTATGCACCGCGTCGACCACACGCTGGGGCACGTGGTAACGCTCGGTATGCATGACATGCTGGGTGGGATCGTCCTCCTCCACCAGGCGGAAGGTGTCGATACCCACCTCGAGCTCCACCTCCTCCCAGAGCACGCCCTTGGCACGCAAGCGCTCGATGAGCTCGGGTGTGAAGTGCAGCCCGGCGGTCGGCGCGGCGGCGGAGTGCTCCTCGCTCATGGCGTAGACCGTCTGGTACTTCTCGGGGTCGCCCTCGTAGGAGGTGATGTAGGGAGGCAGGGGCACGTGGCCCGCCTGATGGATGGCCTCGTCGAGCGTCAGGCCCTCCGCAGGCGCGAAGCGGACGAGACGCCCTCCCCTGCTGGACTCGACGTAGTCGAGGATCTCCGCCGTGAGCACCACGGGGGCCGTCACAGAGGCATGCGCGCCACCGGCACGATACTCCACGACCGCCCCCGGCTTGAGGCGCCTTCCCGGGCTCACCAGGCACTCCCAGACCGCACCCATCACGTCGAGGTCCTCGCGACGACGCAGGAGCAGCGTCTCGGCGAGCGCGCCCGTCGTCTTGCGGCCCACCAGGCGTGCCGGCATGACCCTCGTGCGATTGGCCACCACCAGATCGCCCGCCTCGAGGTAGTCGACGATGTCATAAAAGTGACGGTGCTCGATGCTGCCATCCTCGCGATGCAGCACGAGCATGCGACAGGAGTCGCGCGGCTCGGCAGGGGCCTGGGCAATCAGCTCGTCGGGGAGCTCGTAATCGAAGTCATCGGTGCGCACGAGGCGACCTCCTTATGCGTGGTTTTGCTCACGAGATTGTAGGCCATACGCACCGCCGCGTCTGGCACAAAAGGGATGCGCTGCACCGTCTGCAAAAGTCGCACGAGATGGCAGGCGCATCAACCGATGTGCGCCTTGGCGGCCTTGCGGGCGTCGCGGGCCTCATGACGCTCGATGGCGGCCTCTGCGGCGGAGAAGCGACAGCCGCAGTAGTTCTGCCGGTACATGCCGAGCTCGCGCGAGCGCGTGGTGGCCCTGGGGTACCAGTCGCGGAAGTCGCGCCACACCATGGTGAGTCCGTAGGCGCCGGCCAGCCCCTCCAACACCTCGCGACACGTGTCGAAGAGCTGGTAGGGTGACACGACGAGCGTAGTCGAGACATGCGAGAACCCCAGGTCGCGCGCCACGCGGCATGCCTCGGAGAGACGCAGCGCATAGCAGGCCCGACAGCGTGCCTCGCGGTCGAAGCCGAAGGGTGCCACCGCGCGCTCCCAGCGCTCGCGGTCGTCCCCCGCGACCACCACCTCCACATGCGCCACGTCGCGCGCCCAGTCCGTGAGGGTGCGCAGACGCAGGTCATGCTCCTCGAGAGGCTGGATGTTGGGGTTCGACCAGCAGATGGTCGGCTCGAAGCCCTCCTCGCGCAGCAGCCGCAGCGGCTCGAGCGAACAGGGCCCGCAGCAGGCATGCAGCAGCAGTGGGGTTCCCATGCGATCGCCTACAGGCAGAATCCGAAGCAGACGCCCAGCTCGACGGTCGCGTCCCAGATCTCGGCAGGGTCTCCCTGCTCGCTCACGCCCCTGTAGCGACTCGTGCCGCTGCAGGAGGCCGAGCGCTCCCACCAGGCGACGGCACCGTCGTCACCGGAGAGCGTGATCGCACCGTTGCTCACGAGCTGCTGGACGTTCTGCGCCTCGAAGAGGGCGTACTGGCTGCCCTCGGCGGCGACCACGGAGTTGTAGCCGTTGCTGTTGTCGGGATCGGAGGGCCAGACCCAGTCGGAGGGACCGGAGAGCTCCACCATGGACGGCAGCCAGAGCAGGTCGATGGTGGTGGTGACGCTCGAGGCGTCCGTGGTGTGCCCCACATTGTTGGTGAGCTTGCCCACCGCGACGATGGAGGTCCGCAGGTCCTCGTCGAGCGTCCCGAACAGCTCGGAATTGAGCCACGAGCGCATCTCGCACGACTCCCAGCCGCCCGTGATGTCATCGGTCGCGTTCATGCGATGCCGCAGGGGGATGTTGGTGGCCATGAAGGTGAGGCCTGCCTTGCCCTCGCCGTTGGCCAGGTCGTCATGGTAGACGTCGACCAGGCGCATCTTGGCCACGCCGATGCCCGCGAGCGTCGCGTCCTTGGTCGCCGGGGACATGTTGCCCGACGAGTCGACCAAGTTGTAGGCCTTGGCGATGTCGAGTGCCGCGTCGCGCGACGTGCAGCGGCTCATCTCCTTGCCGATGATCGAGAGCTCCTCCCAGCTGTATGCCTCGAGGGAGTCGCGGATCTCGGTCCCGGCGGGAGTGAGGTCGTCCGTCACGGTGGTCTCGTCCTCGCTCGGCTCGCCCTGCTCGACGGCGGGAGAGGTGACCTTTGGCTCGCTGTGACGCCCACCGAGTACGCCGGTCACAAACAGCCCGCCGACCAGGGCAAGCATGATGAGCGCGCCCGCGACCGCACCGATGACCATGGTGTGCGAGCGGGCCTCCTCGGTACCCGCCACCGGCTCCTCGTAGCGGGGGTAGCGGGTGGCAGGCAGCGTGTCGAGCGTGGTCTTTGCCGCCTTGCGCAGCGGCGCGCCGCACGCAACGCAGCGGACGGTGCCGGAGTCGTTGAGGGTGCCGCAGGAGGGGCAGGATATCTGGGCCTTGCCATCGGCATCGGCCAGGCCCGCACCGAGAAGCGTCGGGGAGCCGCAGGCGCTGCAGAAGCGCGCGCCGGAGTCAAGCTCGGTACCACAGTTCATGCAATAGATGGTC
>CAMYZR010000210.1 GCA_947303905.1 uncultured Atopobiaceae bacterium | reverse complement strand
CCGCCGTGAGGACCTCCTTGGCACCCGTCTGGTCGATCTCGCTCACCGTGCCGAGGTACTGGACCGCGCGGCGCGAGGCATCGATCTCGACGGGAAGCGTGACCAGATGGAACAGCACGGACACGGCGAAGAAGGCGACGGCGAGCCTGAGCAGGCCCATGATGTTGAACATGATGCCCGCGATGAACAGCAGGCCCCAGGTGCGAGACGTGAAGTTGACCGCCGGCACCAGCGCGGTGCGCAGCCTCATGAGGCTGTAGCCCGACGCGTTCTGGATGGCATGGCCAGCCTCGTGGCACGCGACGGCGACCGAGGCCACCGTGCCGTTGCCATAGTTGTCCGTCGACAGGTTGAGCATGTTGCTGCGGGGGTCGTAGTTGTCGGTGAGGTGGCCGCCGATGCGGGCAATGCCCACCTCGCCAGCCCCGTTGCTGTCCAGCATCCTCCGCGCCACGTCCGCGCCGCTGCCCGCGAGCGACGTGGGCACCTGCGACCACTTGCGATAGGCGCTGTTGATGTAGCCCTGGGTGATAGCGCCAAGCACCATGGACAGAAGTGCGATGAGCAGGTATGGAAGGTCGTAGTACATGACCGATCTCCAATCTCATGGGTTGCGTAGGCTCTCTGCCAACACACGTACCCATAGCTTATACCCATCGCCCGCCATAAATGACGGGAGATGCGCCCTGCGGCAAGCACCTGTTACATAGTGGCCAATCTTTGGCCGCAGGCATCAGAGTATCTCGACACGACCCTCTTTGACGGTGAGGCCGATCTCCCCCGAGAGCAGGCGCTCCAGGGGCGCGCCGGCGAGCTCATGGCGCCAGCCCTGGCCAAGACGGCATCCCTCGTTGCCCTGCGCGAGGTCGACAAGGTCCTCCCTGGTGGCAATGAGCTGGGGCGCCACGCCCGACCGGTCGGCGATGATGCGCAGCAGGGCGTTCATGAGATCTATGGCACCCTCTGCCTCCGCCGAGTTGCGCTCGCGGCGCTTTGGCGCAGGTATGGTGTCCACGCCCATGGCAAGACCCTTGCGCACCGCACGCACCATGGCGTCGGCATCTTGGGCGGAGAGCTGCTCGGTACCGCGTATGCGGCGGAGCCTCTCCACGGTCTTGGGGCTACGCTTGGAAAGCTCCAGCAGGATCTCGTCGGAGACCACCCACTTGCGCGGGACGTTGCGCTCGGCAGCGCGGCGCTCGCGCCAGGCGCAGAGCTCCCGCGCAACGGCAAGCTGACGCCTCGTGAGCGACGAGGCGCGCTTGAGATGCAGGTAGGCCTGCTCGGGCACGCGCTCGATGCGGGAGCGGTCGGTCAGAACGTCCATCTCGGGCTTGAGCCAACCCAGACGGTTCTTTGCCACGAGCTGGGTCATCATCGCGTCGTAGATGCCCGGGAGGTAGCGCACGTCGTCCTCGGCATAGGAGAGCTGCTCCTCGTCGAGCGGGCGGCGGGACCAGTCGGTCAGCGAGTCGGCCTTGGGCAGGTGCACGCCCGTGTAGTGTTCGACCAGGGCGCCATAGCCAACCTGCTGGCGCAGGCCCAGGAAGGCGGACGCAAGTTGGGTGTCGAAGATCGGCTCGGGCACGACGCCAAGCGCGCAGAGGATGACCTCCAGGTCCTGAGAGCAGGCATGGAAGATCTTGGTGATGCGCTTGTCGGTGAGCAGCTCGACCAGAGGCGAGAGGTCATCTATGAGCAAGGGGTCCACTGCGGCCGACTCGTCATGAGTGGCAATCTGGATGAGGCAAAGCTTGGGATAGTAGGTCTTCTCCCGCAAAAACTCGGTGTCGACAGCCAGAATCCTCGAGGTAGAGGCACGCTCGCAGAAAGAGGCAAGCTCATCAAATGCAGAAATGTACACGCGTCGTACTCCTGAAAGACCCGAATGGGTACCATCTTTATGGACAGAACCACACTAAGCAGTGTCTCAACCATCATACCTAACGCATGCGCGATGCACATGGTGAGCACAAGGAGAGCCATGAGAAGCCTCATCATTCACAACCTCTATTCGGGTTTTGGGTCAAACGCCATCTTCGAGTTCGAGCGTGAGCTCATGCGCAGCGGAGACGAGTGCGTCATGCGCACGCTGCTGCCCACCACGTCCGTGGCCGAGGCGCTCCTTGACGCGGAGGAGTTCGACCTCGTGGTCATCTCAGGCGGCGATGGCACCGTGACCAATGCGCTCTATGCCCTGCGCAACCGCAACGTGCCCACCTGCGTCTTCCCATCCGGGACGGCCAACCTGCTGTTTGCCAACCTGGGCAACGGGCCGGAGCCGGCAGCCATCGCGAAGGCGTGCCACGCGCTCGACCCCACGCCCCTCGACCTCGGCGAGCTGAGCTGGACCGGCGAGGACGGACAGGTACATCGCGAGGGCTTCGGCATCATGAGCGGCATGGGCTTTGACGCGGAGCTCATGGCATCTGCCGAGGCAGGCAAGCAGGCGCTCGGCGAGGCGGCCTACTTCACCGCCGTGCTCGCAAACCTCAAACCCAAGGTCGCCACCTTCACCATCACGGTCGACGGGAAGACCTACAAGCGTCAGGGCATCTCGTGCATCGTCGCCAATGCCGCCATGATGCAGGGAGACATCAACATCATCCCCGACTGCCGCATGGACGACGGCAGCCTCGACGTCATGATGCTCACCACCACTGCAGCCGCCCAGCTGCTGATTCCGATGCTCGCGGGCCTCATCGACCCGGATGGCTCCCTCATCGGTCGTCCCGGGATCGAGCACTTCTCCGGCAAGCAGATCAAGGTCGAGTCCTCGATACCGCTGCACATCCAGCGTGACGGTGACAGTGCGGAAGGGCTGGTCACGGGTTACGAGGCGTGCTGCCTGCCGGGAAGCAACCTGGTGATCGTCGACGAGCACAGCCCATACCACAAGAAGGCGTGAGCGACGCGGGCTGCCCCAACCTCGGAGAGGAGCATCATGTACTCACTTGACAGCAAGGTCCGATACAGCGAGTGCGACGAGCACGGTCGCCTCTCGCTGCTCTCCCTGATCAACTACCTCCAGGACTGCAGCACCTTCAACTCCGAGAGCATCAACCGCGGCGTCGGATTCATGGCCAAGCGGAACCAGGCCTGGCTGATTGCCGCCTGGCAGATCGAGATCGAGCACCTCCCGCACTTCTACGATGACATCCGCGTCAGCACCTGGTGCCACACCATGGGACGCACGCTCGCCTCGCGCAACTTTGTGATGAGCGACTCCGACGGCAACCAGCTGGTGCGTGCGGACTCACTGTGGTTCGTCTTCGACTTTGCCAAGGGCAGGGCGGTGCGCATCACCGAAGACCAGCGGATATACCTCACCGATGAGCCGCCCCTCGACATGCCCCCGACCATGCGGCGCCTCCCCGTGGAAGGTCCGTCTGTCGAGGCGCCGTCAGTCACTGTGAGTGAAATGCATCTCGACACCAACCGCCACGTCAACAATGCCCAGTACATCGGCATGGCGACCAGCGCCCTTGCGGCCACAGCCGGGCCGGATGCCCCCGACCGCATCGATGACATCGAGCGCATCTGCGTGCAGTACAAGAACCAGGCCCTGCTCGGTGACACCATCGTGCCACGCGTCCATGGCGACGAGCGCATCTGCACCGTCGACCTCACCGACCCCGCCGGCGAGAGCTTTGCCGTTGTGCGCCTAGAGTTTCGCGAGAAGACCGCGGCCTGCTCGAGAGCCGTGTTGCGATAGACCGTGAAGCGGAAGTCGACCCCGTCGGCCGTCGTCCCGCCCTCCTCGGAGGACTCCAGCACCCATGCCTCGTCCTCGTCGAGGTTGGGGAAGTAGACGTCCGCCGGAAGCGTCGTCTCGAACTTGGTCACCACCGCGCGCGTGCAATGCGGAAGCAGCTGCCGGTACACGCTTGCGCCGCCGATGGCCCAGACGGTATCCGGGTCCTCGTCAGCCACGGCCGCCAGCGCCTCGTCCACGCTGTGGACGATCTCGCAGGTCGTGCCTTCGG
>CAMYZR010000209.1 GCA_947303905.1 uncultured Atopobiaceae bacterium | reverse complement strand
TTGCCGTCGAGGACGGTCGCATCAGGGCGCGCTACGGACACTCGGTACCGCTGGCGATCAGCTACGAGCAGGCCGAGCCGCCTGCCGTCCTCTACCACGGCACATCAGAGAGAAACGCGCAGTCCATCATGGTTGAGGGGCTGCTCCCGATGGGACGGCAGGTCGTGCACCTCTCAGCAGATGTGGAGACCGCCCTGATGGTGGGCAGGCGCCATCGCGGAAAGACGGTGATTCTGCAGGTGGACGCCGAGCGAGCCGCACGGGACGGCATCAGCTTCTACCGCGGCAACGATAGCACCTGGCTTGCAGACCGCATCCCCGCCACATATCTGAGCCTCTGAGGGTTGGGGCGGAGACGCATCCCGCCTCAAGCTGAATGCGCTTCTCCTCCACACCCACAGCCGTATGGCGAGGCCACCTCTCGCCTTGATGGAGACGCTGATAAGCTGGGGCTTAGCCAGAGGGAAGAGAACAGAGGGAGGAAACCATGGCAACGGCATTTCCGGAGGGCTTTCTGTGGGGCGGAGCAGTTGCGGCAAACCAGCTCGAGGGCGCCTACCTCGAAGATGGCAAGCAGCTCAACGTGACCGACGTGATGACCGGCATCGGCAACCATCCCGACATCGAGTGGAACGACGAGACGGGCAAGTGGGAGCCGAGCTTCACCCACGACTTCGTGCACCTCTCCGAGGAGGGCATCGACTTCTACCACCGTTACGAGAGCGACCTCGAGCTGCTGGCGGGCATGGGCTTCAAGGCCTTCCGCACCTCCATCAGCTGGGCGCGCATCTTCCCACATGGCGACGAGGGGGAGCCCAACGAGAAGGGCCTCGAGTTCTATGATCGCCTGCTCGACAAGATGATCGAGCTGGGCATGGAGCCGGTCATCACCATCAGCCACTATGAGACGCCGCTCGGGCTGCTCGTGGACTATGGCGGATGGCTCAACCGCAAGATGATCGACTTCTGGGAGCGCTACGTGCGCACCCTCCTCACACGCTACAAGGGCAAGGTCAAGTACTGGATGACCTTCAACGAGATCAACGTGGGACGCATGGTACCCTTCGCAGCTGCTGCCATGCTGGACATTCACCCCACCAACAAGGAGGTCGTGAACGCCGACCTCACGCAGGCCCAGATGTACCAGGGCTGGCACCATCAGTTCGTGGCCAACGCGCTCGCCGTCAAGCTCTGCCGCGAGATCGACCCAGACGCCAAGATGGGCATCATGCTCTCGCAGAGCGCCATCGCCACCTACCCCGAAACCTGCAACCCCGACGACATGCTGGGTTCGCAGCGCACGCAGCGCCTGCACTCGTTCTTCTCCGACGTCATGCTCAAGGGCCGCTACCCCGGCTACGTCAAGCGCATCTGGGCTGAGAACGACGTCGAGCTGCAGGTCGAGCCGGGCGACATGGAGCTCATCGCCAACTACATCAACGACTACTTTGCCTTCAGCTACTACCGCAGCCAGGTGTACAGCACGCGCGCCATCACCGAGGGAACCACCTCGAGCAAGGGCGGCGGCCTCACGAGCGGCGCCGTCGGCACGGTGACCAACCCCTACCTCACCGGCTGCAGCCCCGAGCCCTGGTGCTGGCCCATCGACCCCAAGGGCCTGCGCTACGTGTGCAACTACCTGCAGGACCGCTACGACGTGCCCATGTTCATTGTGGAGAACGGCATCGGCCTGGACGAGAACCTCGACGAGACCGGACACATCCACGACCCGTTCCGCGTGGAGTACACGCGTGACCACCTGCTGCAGGTAGAGGAGGCCATCAAGGACGGTTGCGACATCATGGGCTACCTGTACTGGGGTCCCATCGACGTGGTCTCCGCCGGCACCGGCGAGATGCGCAAGCGTTACGGCTTCATCTACGTCGACCGCTTCAACGACGGGCACGGCACGCTCGAGCGCGTGAAGAAGGATTCCTACGACTGGTACAAGGCCGTGATCGAGTCCAACGGAGAGGCCCTGCACGAGTAGCAGGAATCGCAGAGCTTGCACGCGCGGCAGCTCTCACATGCCAAGGGCGCCCCGGTGGTAGACCCATCGGGGCGCCCTTGGCGTCGTATGAGGCGTGGTCGGGTTGTGGCGATACTACTTGCCGAGGACCTTGTTGTACAGCATGCGCTCGCGCAGCGCGTCCCCGTCACCACCAAGGGCATCGACCAGGGCATAGGCAAAGTGCAGCGTCGTCCCGGGACCCTGCGAGGTGATCACGTTGCCGTCGCGCACGACGAGCTCGTCGACCCACTCCCCCGCCTGACCGATCGAGTCCTTGCGCGTGGGGAAGCAGGTGAAGCGCCTCCCGTCGAGCAGGCCGGCACGGTCGAGGGACATCGGACCAGCGCAGATGGAGGCAACCAGCTTGCCTTCGTCTGCCATCTTCTTGATGGCCTCGATGAGCGCGTCGTTGGCTGCGAGGTTTGCGGCGCCAGGCATGCCACCAGGCAGCACGACCAGGTCGTAGCCCTCGAGCGAGCCGTCAAAGACCTTGTCGGCAAGGGCGGTGACACCGTTGCATCCGGTGACCTGCTCGCCCTCGAGGCCGACGGCATCGCACTCAAAGCCCCCGCGGCGGATGATGTCGACCACGAACAGGGACTCCCCTTCCTCGTAGCCCGGTGCGAGCATGACGGCTGCCTTCTTCATGGTGTTCCCCTTTCCGTGGGTTCTGCTTTTCTCTGCTGCCAGCATAGAATCGGCCGCTCGCCAACGCCACATCGTTCCAGAACATGGAAAGGCGGGCGGCACGCCACGCACTGGCATCCCACTCGCCGCCTACCCCGTCGACCAGCATTGTGCTTGCTACAATGCGCTTAGGTGCATCGTTTGTGGCACCACACACCACAGGGAGGGGGATCCTTATGGCATATCTAGGAGAGGGAACGACAAAGCTCGGCTTCGGCCTCATGCGCCTGCCGAGGTTGGAGGACGGCAGCATCGACGTGCCGCAGGTCTCGCAGATGGTCGACGAGTTCCTCGCGGCAGGCGGAACCTACTTTGACACCGCATGGGCCTATGGTGGCTCGGAGGAGGCCATCCGCCAGGCGCTGGTCGAGCGCCACCCGCGTAACAGCTACACGCTCGCCACCAAGAATGCCGCCTGGCTCGGCCCCAAGGACGCCGACGAGGCGAAGGCGCAGCTCGACGTGTCACTCGAGCGCTCCGCTGCGGGCTACTTCGACTACTACCTGCTGCACAACCTTGGCGCGGGCCGCACTGCGTTCTTTGACAAGTGGGGCATGTGGGAGTGGGCAAAGGAGATGAAGCAGGAGGGCAAGATCCGTCACCTCGGCTTCTCGTTCCACGACAACGCCGAGACCCTCAAGCGCGTGCTCGAAGCCCATGCCGACGACGCGGAGTTCATCCAGCTGCAGATCAACTACGCTGACTGGGAGGACGGATCAGTCCAGAGCCGCAAGTGCTGGGAGGTCGCTCGCAGCTACGACAAGCCCGTCGTCATCATGGAGCCCGTCAAGGGTGGCATGCTGGCCACGCCGCCTCAGCCCGTGGTCGACATCCTGCGCGCCGCCGAGCCCGATCGCAGCCCCGTGGAGTGGGCGCTGCGCTTTGCCATGAACACCGAGGGCCTCATCGCCTGCCTTTCGGGCATGAGCAGCCTCGAGCAGATGCGCGACAACCTCGCCACGCTAGGGCGCCTCAGCCCGCTCAGCCAGAAGGAGCTCGACACCCTCGCGGCCGCGCGCGAGAAGCTAGCCGAGCTCATCGCCGTTCCCTGCACCGGCTGCCATTACTGCATGGAGGACTGCCCCGTGAACATGCCCATCGCCAGCATCATGGAGAGCCTGAACCGCGCCGCGCTGTACGGCCTCGACAAGGGCAAGGGCAACTACGACTTTGCCACGCGCGAGGGAACCAAGGCGAGCGACTGCATCCAGTGCGGCCAGTGCGAGGAGGCTTGCCCGCAACACATCGACATCATTGAGCAGCTGCAAACGGCTGCGGAACAGTTCGAGT
>CAMYZR010000208.1 GCA_947303905.1 uncultured Atopobiaceae bacterium | reverse complement strand
TCGCCCGGCTTCCCATACTGAGCGAATTGCTCGTCGCCAACCCAGAGCTTGGTCGATACCTCATCAACAGCATCACCGAGCACACCTCGTGGCTCGTCCACATCTTCGCCTTGAACTCCCGTTACTTTGCCGACAATCCCGAAGAGGTTGCCGGGGTTGTCGCCATCGTAGCCGTCGTCAGCTCCCTTCTACGCTTCTGCGTCCTCAACGTCATCGCCCTTGGACAGTACCGCTTCATCATGGAGTCGCGCTTCTCGCGCGACGTGGCTTGGCGGCGCATGCTCGCACCCTTCCATCTCCACACGCTGCTCAACATGATCAGGGTGATGGTGTGCTACCACGCGACGCTTCTGCTCTGGTGGATCACCATCGTCGGTGGCATCTACAAGAACCTCCAGTACAAGATGGTGCCCTACCTGCTTGCGGAGAACCCCGAGATCGGGTGGCGAGAGGCCAGGCAGCTCTCCATACGCATGACCGAAGGATACAAGTGGAAGATGCTGCTCACGGAGCTGAGCTTTATCTATATCGTACTGCTACGTGCGATTCCCGTGATTGGCCTAGCTGTGGAAGTCCCACTCTTCGAGGTGCTGCAGACGGAGTTCTACTTCACACTGCGCTCCAATCCCGCCCTCACTAACGATCCACTGGCATCGCGCGCCTTTGTCGAGCGCGCCTTCGACGGGGAGCCCTATGCGTGCCTGCGGCAGGACCAGCAGGCTGCCGTCGACGCGAACCAGCCCGTCTATCTGCTCAAAGACCTTGATGTCAGGTCACGCCAAGCTCACAGGGGACCACTGCCCTACTCCATAATCGACCTCATCTACATGTTCTTTATCTTCTGCTTTGTCGGTTGGGTATGGGAGGTGACCCTGCACCTCTTCCAGGCGCACGAGTTCGTCAACCGCGGTATCCTCTACGGCCCGTGGATTCCCATCTATGGCTTTGGCGGCGCAGGCATCATCGTCTTGCTCGACCGCTATAAGGAGAGTCCCGTAAAGCTCTTTGTCATGACCGTCGTTCTGTGCGCCATCCTCGAATACCTGACCAGCTTTATCTTGGACTTCATGTTCAACTCCTCCTATTGGGACTACAGCGACATGATGTTCAACCTCAATGGCCGTATCTGCCTGGCCGGCTTGATAGCCTTTGGCTTCGGCGGGCTTCTTGGCACATACCTAGCTGCTCCGGCCATCAGTCGCGGTGTCAACAAGCTGCCTCCGCGAGTGCGCAACACTGGTGCTGCGGCACTGACGCTCGCCTTCCTCGCCGATTTCGCCTATTGCCTGATAAACGGCTTCAATTCAGGGAATGGCGTGGGCGAGGAGCTCTAGGGGCTTACGACGGGAGACCTCATGCAAGAGATGATTGATATCTACGACCGCAACCGCCAACTAACGGGAATCACCATCCCACGAGAGGGCGCATTCCTCTCCGAGGGACAGTACATGCTGTACGTGCTCGCGCTCATCGAGGATGCCCAGGGTCGGCTACTCATCACGCAACGCTCGCTGGACAAGCACTGGGGCGCCGGCTGGTGGGAGGTCACCGGCGGCGGCGTGCGTGCGGGAGAGAGCTCGCTTGAGGCCCTACGGCGAGAGATCCCCGAGGAGGTAGGCCTCGACTTGGGCCAGATCGAGGCCCAGCCGGTGTACAGCTACGAGAACGTCGACCTCAAGCGTGGCGACAACTACTTCGTGGACATCTACCACGTGCGCCTGGACTTCGAACCTGA
Organism: uncultured Atopobiaceae bacterium; assembly: GCA_947303905.1. GTDB lineage: Bacteria > Actinomycetota > Coriobacteriia > Coriobacteriales > Atopobiaceae > UBA1367. The sequence goes on along the minus strand of CAMYZR010000208.1, from coordinate 2,268 downwards.
GGACGTCTCGCTGGTAGATGGCGAGGCGATCGATTTCCGTCTGGCGACCTGGGACGAGATCACCAAGCTCGCCGAAGGTGGGACCTTCCTGCACTACGAGCGCCTACGCCAGGCTCTCGTCGCAGACGGCACCCTCTAGCCAACTTACGCCGTGTGACACACCAACTCCCGTGGAGCGGATGTGCCACTGTCAGCGGACGGCATATCCGGACTGCATCGCACGTCATGCGAAGCGGGCATTTTTGCGGCTAGGTCCCTGGCCCTATGATGGTATGGACCACCTGATTTGAAAGGATGACCATGGCCGCCCTCACCACCCTTCTGCCCGTCTTCTTCATGCTCGCGCTCGGCTGGGCGTCACACCAGTTTGGGTGGGTGTCCCCCGAGAGCAAGGCTGGGGCCAACTCCGTCATCTTCGACCTGCTCTTCCCCATCATGATCTTCAACCTGATGGCGAGCGCCGACCTCGACATGGGCGTCATGCCCATCGTGGGCTACGTGTTTGCCATGTACCTGCTGGCCATGCTGGTCGTGGGCCCGCTCACGGCACGCTTCACGGGCACCGAGCGCGCCCACTTCTCAAAGTATCTGCTGACCACGCACGAGGGCGGCAACGTGGCCCTGCCGCTCTACCTCTCCATCGTGGGCGCCTCGTCCAACACGGTCATCTTCGACCTCGCGGGCACCTTTACCTGCTTTGTCGTCATTCCCATCATGATCGCCCGCGAGTCCGCCAAGGGCACGAGTGCCTCCGACATCATCCGTGGCATCGTGACCAGCCCTTTCATCATTGCGGTCACGGCGGGACTCGTCCTCAACCTCACGGGGATCTATGGCCTCATCCTCGCATCGCCCTTCGGGAGCACTTGGACGGCCACCATCTCCATGGTCACCAGCCCCATCGTGGGACTCATCCTCTTCTGCCTGGGCTACGACCTCACCGTGGACAAGGACACCATCTCGCCCATCCTGCGCCTCGGTGTGGTGCGCCTCGCCTGGTCGCTTCTCATCGTCTTGGGCTTCTTCCTCCTCTTCCACGCGCGCATGGCCGACCACGAGTTCTTGATGGCCGTGCTCGTCTACTTTGCCTGCCCCACGGGCTTTGGTATGACACCGCTTCTGTACCCGCTCTATAGGAACAAGCGCGAGCCAGGCTTCACCTCCGCCTTCATGTCGCTCTACATTGTGGTGACGCTCGTTGTCTACACGCTGGTCGTGCTCCTCGTCGCGTAGTAAGGTGAGTAAAACCGCAGGTGGACGAGGAGTCGCGCGATGGACCTCGCATTTGATACCGACATCAGGGACTACTACGACCAGCAGGGCTACTTTCGCATGCGATCCGACAAGAAGGTCTATCGGCCGACCCTCTACAGCGAGATGATCGAGCGGTGGGTGAGCGACGAGCTTGCCTGCCCACACTGCGGCAGACGCTCCATAAGGAGTCGTTGGACCTACCCCTTCAGCTGGCATGACTTTGCAAACTACGAGTGCGCCGAGTGCGGAGCCCTGTACTACCTGATTCGCGCGAATCGCACGCTTCGCGGCTCGGTTCAAAGCTCCTTCTACAAGGGTCTCCTCGAGCAGATCGAGAAGGGCACGGCTCCCGACATCATCTGTCTGGCATGCGACCGCCATGAGTTCAGGGTCACCGACCTGATCATCATCCCCGCTGGCTCTCTCAGGCCAGAGTTTCTCTCCCCAGGTCGCACAGACGTCCCTGAGGACGAGGATGGCTGGTGCTGGGTTCAGGTCGGACTGCTCCGGCATAAGCTTGGCGAGGGGTCAGTCATCGACCTCGTGCGCGATGGCGAGGTTGCGGCAGGTAGCGAGGATTAGTGCCCTCGTCTCGTCAGCCCCTACAGGTCCAGGCAGACGTCGCGACGGACGAACACCTGAGCGAGGGTCTTCTCGTTGCCCCACACGACCGTGCCCATGCGATAGCGTGCGTCGCTGAGGCTGATGCGGCCCACGACCAGCTGGCAGAGGGTCTCCTCGGTGACCGTGATGTCAGGCTCTTCCCCTGTCCTCTCGACAGCGATAGCCTTACCTGCCTCGAACGTCACACGATAACAGCCGCTGTTCTCTGGCATGAAAGCGTCATCGACCCCCACCACATAGGCGCCCGAGCTCGCGGGATGCGGCATCTTCTGCAGCACGCCGGGCACGTCGAGAAGGCGCGCCATCACGTGCCCTCCGACGGTGCGCACCGCCTGGTCGCAATCAGGGATCAAGGTACCCAGGTCGAGGTCATCCATCAGCTCAAACTCA
>CAMYZR010000207.1 GCA_947303905.1 uncultured Atopobiaceae bacterium | reverse complement strand
CGTCGCGCTCGAAGGTCCGCTCGTAGAGGCCGCTCGTGACCACAGAGCCTCCCTCGAGCGACACGCGCGCAATGGGACTCTCCCCTTCTGGGTCGTTGGGGTCGCGCACGCCTATGCGCCAGGCGCTCCCGTCGGGCTTCGAGCCGAGCACCTTGACGTTACCTCCGAGGTTGACGTAGGCGCTCTTGACACCCTCGGCAGCCAGCTCGTCGAGCAGCACGTCGGAGACAAAGCCCTTGGCGATGCCACCCAGGTCGAGGCGCGCCTCGGGGTCCAGAAGCGTCACCGTCGTACCTGATACCCGCACGTTTTGGTAGCCGACATGGAGCAGGGCCGCCGCAATCTGCACGGGCGCAGGCACCACGCCCTCATGGAAGTCCCAGAGCTCGCTCACCGCACCGATCGTGATGTCGAAGAGCCCATCGGACGCCTTGCAGTAATCCAGCGCCTTCGAGACGAGTTCCGCCGTCTCGGTCTCGACCTCCACGGGTGTGCCAGCTGCGGCATTGATGCGTCCGATGTCGCTCGTCTCGATGGTGCGCGAGAGCGTCTGCTCGAAGCCCTCGCATCGCGCGACGCAGGCGTCGAGCAGCTCCTGCGGCATCACTCCACCGACGGAACAGGCCGTGTCAAAGCAGAAGAAGGACTGCTGCAGCTGCTCGCCCGATGCCGACGCGGTGACGCCAAGGCGCTTCGCGCATCCGGCCAGAGCCAGCGGTGCGGCCGCGAGGGCCTGTATGAACCTGCGACGGCTCAATTGCACGACAAACAGCCTCCCTTGGTGCGCGGATCGGACTCAACAGGTACCATAACAGGCTGATACTACAAAAGCAGGTACCTCAAACTCGATTGAGCGAAGACGTTTTCCCACGATTCGCAAAAAACCAAGCGAGTTTGAGGTACCCGGTAAAGTACACCGTCCGTTCATGGTGCCTGGGAGGGGCTTTTGGGCTCGTTCGTGCAGAGAAACCGAGCGACCATCGTCTGTGCGATCGTCGTCGCCCTGCTCATCGTCGGCCTTGCGGCTTGGGCGGGCAGTGCGAGGGGCGCAGGCGGTCGCCTCGTCGCCCTCGTGCACGACGGTGACGGTCAGACGCATGAGCTGCCCCTGGACAAGGACACGACGCTCTATGTCGTCACCAGTCTTGGGTCAAACACTATCGTGGTGGAGGACGGAGCCGTGTGCGTGACGGCAGCTGACTGCCCCAACGGCACCTGCCTGCACGAGCAGCCCGTGAGCGAGCCAGGTCGTCAGATCATCTGCCTTCCCCACAAGCTCTGGATCGAGGTCGTGCCGGAGGGTGCAGAGGGCGGCGAGATGGACGTCTCGCTTGTCGAGGGCACTGACGACGTCGACCTGGTGGCGCGCTAGCCATGGATGCCTCCCTCTCCCCCACCCAAGTCCAACGCTGGACGCGTATAGGCGTCCTATCGGCCCTCGCGATGCTGCTGGGCTATCTGGAATGCTTCATTCCCATTCCCATACCGGGCGTCAAGCTGGGCCTTGCCAACATCGCCGTGCTGGTGGCACTCGCGGCCCATGATCTTCCGGGGGCCTTCTTCGTGGGCCTGGTCAAGGTGCTCGCCACGGGACTCCTGTTTGGCAACCCCGTCACCCTCGCTTACTCGCTCACCGGGACCCTTCTGGCGTTCGTCTGCATGGCTCCCCTGTCGCTTCTGCCCACCATGAGGCTCTGGATGGTCTCGGTGGTGGGAGCCCTCGCACACGAGGCGGGGCAGCTCCTTGTGGCGCAGGCACTCCTCGGAACCCCGCTCGTTTGGTACAGCGCGCCCGTGCTGGCGATAGCGGGCTGCGTCACCGGCTTGCTCTGCGGCATAGCTGCCGAGCGCACGGCTGGCCTGCTGATCGGCGATGTCCCCCCAGCGGAAGCCTCGGAGGCTTCCGCGCCTGACGCTCAGCAACTTCGAGAGCCGAGGGCCAGTGCGGACGGCCGACCCAACACCCTGCGGACGACGCTCCTCATGTGTCTCTTCCTGGCTTTTGTCGTGATCGTCATGCACGCGAGCAGCAACACGGCCCTCGCGGCCTGCCTGGTTGCGACAATCGCAGCCTGCCTGGTGGCCCGCCTGAGTCCACGCACGCTCGGCGCCGCCCTGGCGCCCACGCTGCCCATCGCACTCGTCACCCTTGTCGCTCAGGTGGCAAGCGGCCAGCAGGGAACCCCCATCATCACGCTGGGTGCGCTCACGCTGACCCGAGAGGCCTTGAGACAGGCCCTCGTCATGCTCGTGCGCCTCTGCAGCATCACCTGCGCGAGCGTCGCCGTGGTGAGCCTCGCGGGACGAGAGGGCCTTGCCGCCGCAGCCAGGATGCTCCTCAAGCCCCTACGCGCCTGCGGCATACCCACGCAGGGGCCAGAGCTCGCCCTTGCAACGGCGCTCAACCTGGCCACGACGATCGCCGAAGACCTTCCTCAGGCCAACAGACACGCCTTTCTCACCAGGGAGTTCTGGACCGAGGAGCTCCCCGCCACCACGCGCGAGCTCTACGAGCTGGCATCGAAGGAGCGCTGACCCCGCCCAGAAGCCCCAAGAGCATCAACCCGTGTTCTGCAACCCTGCCGCCACGCCGCTCACGCTGCACAGGATGAGGTAGGTCAGGCGCTCTCGGGCCTGAGGCGAGTTGGCGCGCTCGTCCATGCGGAGCTCTGCCAACGCGCGCACCTGCGTCAGCGACAGCACGTTGACGAACGGCAGGCGCATGCGCACCACCGGCCCGAGCACATGACGGTTCTGCAGTGGCCAGTCGTTGCCCACGATGGCCAGCACCCACCTGCGCGTGCGGCCCATCTCGTCGAGCACCAGCTGCGTGAGGTCCTCGCATCCGCCCAGGTCGAGGTAGAGCCGCGCGAGGCGCGCATCCGTCTTGGCAAGCGACATCTCGATGTTGTCGATGAAGGTGGTGAAGAGCGGCCACTGCTTGTATGCCCGACGCAGCAGGTCGAGGTCCCCGCATGTCTCGCACGCAGTGCCCAGCCCGTACCACGCCGCGAGGTTGACGCGCGCCTGGGACCAGGAGAAGATCCACGGGATGGCACGCAGGTCGGCAAGCGACGTGGCGCCGAGGCCTCGCTTCGCGGGACGCGAACCGATGGGCATCAGGCCGATCTCGGCGAGCGGCGTCACCGTCGAGAACCACTCGGGAAAGCCCTCCGTGTTGAGGAGACGCAGGTAGCAGTCGCGAGACGAGCCATCGAGCAGCTCGGCGAGATCGGCAAAGTCGGTGCCCGTCTCGGTGTTGGTCCACTCGACCGACGGTGCGCTCTGCAGAAGCGTCGCAGCGGCAACCGACTCGACGTGGCGACGGGCCAGCGCACGGTTGCCGTAGCGGGCAAAGATGACCTCGCCCTGCTCGGTGAGCTTGAAGCGGCAGTTGACCGATCCCTTGGGCTGCGCGAGCACAGCACGGTTAGCCGGACCGCCCCCACGCCCCACGGCACCGCCGCGACCGTGCCTGAGGGTCAGGTCGATGTAGTTCTCGCGCGCCCAGGCGGCAATGCGCTCTTGCGCCAGGTGCAGCATGATGGTCGCCGAGGTGGGGCCGGCGTCCTTGGAGGAGTCGGAGTAGCCCAGCATGACCTCGAGGCGTCGCCCGTTGGCATTGAGGCGCTCCTGCACCTCGGGCAGACGGATGATCTGCTGGAGGGTGTCAACGGCTGCCTCGAGGTCCTCCACCTGCTCGAAGAGCGGGATGACGTCGAGGGTGGGCACGTCGGACTCGTGGGCGAAGGCGGCACGTGCAAGCTCGTACACGCAGGCGACATCCTCCGCCGACTTGGTGAAGGAGATGATGTAGCGGCTCGCCGCGCGCACGCCGCAGCGGCGCTGGATGGTGCCGATCGCGCGGAAGGTGTCGAGAACCTCGCGCGTCATCGGCGCAAGCTCACCGGTGCGGCCGTGCTCCCGGATGTCCTCCAGCGCGCGGGCATGCACGACCGAGTGCTGGCGGAACTCCATCTCCACCATGTGGAAGCCAAAGGTCTCCAC
>CAMYZR010000206.1 GCA_947303905.1 uncultured Atopobiaceae bacterium | reverse complement strand
CCTCGTCAAGGTCCTTGAGGTTGTTGCCGAGGCTGTCGGCGTAGGTGATGAGCATGCACTTGTTGCTGAGCTTCATGGGGTGGGGCTCCTTTCGTCTCCGGCCATTGGGGACGGTTCTCCTTGGTCGGAAGTGTCAATGACAGCTGAGGTAACTCCTTGTCCCGACCAAAGGGAACCGTCCCCATTGGTCGACTCTCTCCCTGTTCCGACCAATGGGACCGCCCCAATGGTCGATCCGATGGTCGGCGAACTCCGATACTAGTGCGGGACGGTCTCGTTCCAGCCGGGCAGGTGGAGCGTGGGTGCCTTGTCTGCGGCATCTGCGTACATCTCTGCCAGCAGGTTGGTCATAGGATAGGCGATGCCCGCCGTCTCGAAGTCGTTCTCGATGGCCAGGTTCTCCTTCTCGGGGCAGAACCAGCGCGAGGCAAACGTCTCGGCGCCACCGTTGGCATAGATCTCGACTGCCGAGCCGTCGACAAGAACGCGCAGGTCAGCGAGCTCATCAAGCGGGATGGAGCGGTCCTTGCGGCCGGCCGCGGAGCTCTCGTCCAAGTAGCTCATGCCAAAGCGCCCGTTCTGCCAGTAGATCTTCAGGCTGCCGTCGAGTGTGAGCGCACCTTCGCCCGAAAGCTCGGTAAGCACGATGTCGGCGTAGCGTCCGTCAAGCTCGAGGGTGCCTTTTGCGGGAAGCGCGCTCGCCTCGCCGCGCAGTGCCTCCAGCTCGGGAGCCGGGTTCTGCAGGAGACGCCCGTCGGCACGCCGCGTGACCACGCGCGGCACCGTCATGCAGTGCCACCAGTCAAGGCCGTCGGGCACAGAGCTGTAGTAGTCATCGAAGGTGCCCATCCAACCCACCAGGATGGTGCGGCCAGCGTCGTCCACGAAGGTCTGGGGAGCATAGAAGTCGTGGCCAAAGTCCCACTGCACAAAGGTGCGCTCGTCGATGACGTCGGTGTCGATCACGCGCTGACCCTCGGGGAGCTCGAAGTATCCAGGCGTCCAACGGTTGAACCAGCGGTCCTGCAGGCGTGGCAGTCCCTGTGGGGAGATGGCCAGATACTCGCGGCCATCGAGACGCACGATGTTGGGGCACTCCCACACGAAGCCGAAGGCGTATTCGGAGTTGATGGCGCGACGGAAGGTCCAGTCGGTATCGTTGTCGGAGTCATACACGAGGCAGAGGCCGCGTGTGTCTATGTGACGTCCGCCGAGGAGCATCCGGCGCTTGCCATCCTGCTCCCAGACCTTGGGATCGCGGACGTGGCAGCTGAGGTGGTCGGGGTAGTCGCTATTGCGCATCAGCACCTGGCGCGGCCCCATGGTGAGGGCGCCTTCGGGCGTGCCCGGCTCATGCGTGGCGATGCAGGTGATGGTGTTCTGCTCGCGCCCAGCGTAAACGTAGTCAAAGTCCTTGGGGCTGTGGCCCGGCACGGGTGCAACCACGTTGCCGGTGTAGTAGATGCGCAGCTGGTCGCCTCCGTCAGGAGCGGCACCGCGCTCAACGAAGGCGCTGCCAGAGAAGACGCCGTGACGGTCCTCGGGGATGGAGGGCTCGAGGGGCACGCCCTCGTACTCCCAATGGAGCAGGTCGGGGGAAGAGAAGAGTCCCCAGGCCTTCTGGTCGACCGTCGGCCAGTCATGGTCATACTGATAGAAGAAGTAGTAGCGTCCGCGGAACTGGCAGAGGCCGTTTGGGTCGTTGAGCCAGTTGCGCGGGGAGCGGAGGTGATACCCGACCTCCCAGCTCTTGTTGGGCATGGGCTGCCTTTCTCTTGGCGTGCACGTGCTAGGTTGAGCATATGCCTAAAGGTGTCCCGTGGGCGGTGCGAGAACGATTTCACACGATTTGCTCGGAGAGCGGATGCCATTCGCATTGGTGTGGCAATTGCCCAGCATCCCCTGTGTTTGGGGTCGGTGTTTGACACGCTCGGGCCTTTGCATTCGCATGGCGTGACGAGCTTGTCGCATCCCCTCCAAACGCGTTTCCGCTTGCGAGTGCGGCGTACATCTAGCTGCCGCTTTGCGCTACGATGACGATTGTTCGCACGGGGGAAGGAGGCGCGCGTGATTCAGCTGTATCGGTCCTATTGGCGTGAGATGCGTGCCGTGACCGAGATCGTTCCGGGCACCTGGGTCGAGCTGACCAGCCCTACGGCTGAGGAGGCCGCAGAGGTGGCGGACATCCTCGGTGTCGATCAGGATGACATTCTGGCTGCCATCGACCCCGAGGAGAGGTCGCGCGTCCAGACCGAGGATGACTACACCCTCATCGTCGTAGACCTGCCCGCCCGCGAGGAGCGCCACCACGAGCAGGCGTACAACACCATCCCCCTGGGCGTCATCGTCACTGACGAGAACGTCATCACCGTGTGCTCTGAGGAGACCTCGGTTCTGAGTTCCCTGCACGAGGCGCGCATCCGCAACTTCTCGACCGAGAATCGCCTTGCCTTCGTGTATCGCATCATGCTGCGCATTGCCCTGCGTTACCAGCAGGTCCTTGCGGGCATCGACCGCACGCGCATCGAGTTCGAGGAGCACATCGAGGACCTCAAGGGCGAGCACGACCTCATCCAGCTGCACGAGCTCGAGTCGACGCTCGTCTACTTGGCGACTTCCCTCCGCGGCAACGCCAACGTGCTCAATCGCCTCAGTCGCTACGAGCATCTGCAGCAGCCCGAGGACCGCGACATCCTCGACGACGCCATCGTTGAGAACCAGCAGGCCATCGAGATGGCGCAGATCTACCGCGAGGTCATCGACGGTACGCGGGAGCTGGTGAGCAACCTCATGGACTCGCGTCTGAACCACGTCATGGAGCGTCTGACCTCGCTCACCATCATCCTTTCCATCCCGACGGTCATCTCCGGCGCCTACGGCATGAACGTGGCTGGACAGTGGATGCCGCTCTCCGATGCGGCGCACGGATTCATGATCATCAACTTCATAACGCTCTTTGCCTGCCTGGCGCTGGCTTTGGTCCTGCGCAAACGCCGCCTTTTGTAGTCACCAAGCTACAATTGGGGCTGACCAAGGAGGCGCTATGAGCTCATCGGTACAAGACCCTCGTCAGCAAGGCGGCCCTATGGGGGCTCCTCCCGACCCAACGCAGCCCAGGGAGAAGAGGCGCGGCCTGTGGTGGAAGGTTCTCGCCGTCTTGGGACTCTTGGGTGCCGGCTGCGCGTCGGCGAGCTTCATCATGAGCCTGCTGGTCGTCGGCACGCTGTCGGTTGGCGTTGCCTCGTGCACATCCTCGTGCTCGGACAATCCCATAGCTGACTCCAAGGCCGACGCGGCCTTCATCGCAAGCCTTGACACCACGAGCCGCGATGTCGAGACCTTCGACGCCTTGCGCGGTGCCATGGACTCGCTCTATGAGAGCCAAAGGGAGGTCCTCGCCAGCAAACCCTCGCTTCCGCAGACGCCTGACGAGCTGCGTGCCACTCTCGAACGCGGAAGCTGGCCCAAGGACATTCGGGACGAGATGGGCGAGTCGCGCAACCCACAGACTTGGATCCGCCTGGCAGAGCTTGCCGAGGCCTACCTTGAGGGGGAGACCGGCGAGGACTGGCAGGTGGTGGACTTCGCCTATCCCTTCCCCGACAACGGTCCCATTCCCGCGCCAGCCGTGCGCGACGAGGGCGATTCCGCTGACACGCGCTTGCGGTGCATTGCGGGCGAGGACGAAGGCCTGTACGCCGTTGTGAGGTACTACCGGTGGCGGCAGGCTGCGGAATACCAGAATGACCTCGCCGAGGCGCGAGAAGACCGCACAAAGCTTCTGGAGACCTCTGGGCAGCTTTCAGCCGCCGGGCTTCTCGAGACGCGTGACTACGTAATCTCGCAGGGTGACCTGTACGTGTGGGCGACGGGCGATGACGACGAGCTGCGCGATCCCGAGACGTTTCTGGCCTTTGCCAACCAGCTGACGGAGGGGCGTGGAAACTACTTCCGCGTGACGCTGCTTGAGCAGGACACGCCATGCCACATTGGCTACGAGCCCCTCTCCTACGACTATCCCAACAAGCA
>CAMYZR010000205.1 GCA_947303905.1 uncultured Atopobiaceae bacterium | reverse complement strand
GAGGTCCTGCCCGACGGCGTCAAGGGCGAGCTCGTCTACACCACCCTCACCAAGCGCAGCCGCCCGATGATCCGCTTTGCCACCGGCGACATCGGCTGGGTCGACCGCTCCGTCTGCAAGTGCGGCCGCACGCACGCGCGCATCCACATCTCCGGCCGCAAGGACGAGATGTTCATCGTGAGCGCCGTCAACGTCTTCCCGTCCGACATCGAGTACATCGTCCGCCAGGACAAGGGCCTCTCCGGCGAGTACCGCATCCGCGCCTACGACCAGAACCACACCACCAAGTACGAAGTCTCCGTCGAGCGCGTCTTTGGCTCCGACGAGCCCTTCGACCAGATCGCAAAGCGCGTCGAGCTCGCGCTCAAGACGCATACTGGTGTACGCCCCGCGCGCGTCATCGTCTATGACACCGACAAGCTTGGCGCTTCCGGCGAGCACAAGGTCAAGCGCTTCATCGACGAGCGCACCTCCACCGCCGAGGCGGTCGAGGTCCTGCACGAGGCGCAGGAGCACGCAGCCGAGAAGAAGGAGGACTAACCATGGCGCAGTTCGCAGTTTCAGGTCAGCACTATCTCTTTGACGTCCAGACCTTTGCGTCGGTGGTCCTCTCCAATGGCGGCGACGCCTACGAGTACGCGCTGCGCGACCGCACGACCCGTGGCGTCATCGACGACGTGGCCAGCGGTGCCAGCGAGCTGGGCGTCCTCGTCGAGACCACGACCACGGCCGACGACCTCGAGGCCGCCTTCGCCGAGGCGGGCGTGAAGTTCGTCGAGCTCAAGGAGTCCGCACCGCGCGTGGCGCTGCCGGCGACGCACCCGCTGGTCAACGCCAAGTCGCTCACGCTGGACCAGCTCGAGGACTATCCCTACCTGTACTTCGAGCAGGAGGACGACGCCCCGCTGCACTTTGCCGCGGAGGCCCTTGCCGCCGAGGCGCGCCACAAGGGCATCGCCTGCACCGACCGCGCATCGCTCTCCGAGCTGATCGTGGCCCTCAACGGCTACACCGTCACGAGCGGCATTCTCGTGGGCATCTCCGACGGCAACGCGCTGACCACCGTGCCTCTGGAGACCGACGTCAAGCTGCATCTCGGCTACATCGTCAAGGTCGGCGCCGAGCTCTCCGAGACTGGCCAGAAGTTTGTGGCAAAGCTCGAAGCCAACCTCAACCGCTACGCACGCTTCTAAGCACTAAGTACCAGCTCATCGGTCTTTTACGGGGGAGTTTGCGCCGCGCGCAGCGTGGGCAGGCTCCCCCGCCCATGTCGTGTTCTACGCGCTAGAATCATACGGTACCCGTTTTCAACCATAAGGAGACGACTCTGATGGCAAAAGAGAAGAAGAACCTCGACTGGGGCAACCTCAGCTTCAAGTACCAGCCGTGCGACTACAGCTATGTGTGCAACTACAAGGATGGCACCTGGGAGGAGGGCGGCCTCAGCACCGAGCACACCATCACGCTCTCCGAGGACGCCGGCATCTACCAGTACTGCCAGGAGATCTTCGAGGGCATGAAGGCCTACACCACCGAGGATGGCTCCATCGTCGTCTTCCGCCCGGACCTCAACGCCAAGCGCATGGCCGACTCCGCGCGCCGCATGGTCATGCCGCCCTTCCCCGAGGACAAGTTCGTCGACGCCGTCAAGCAGGTCGTCGCGGGCAACGAGGCCTGGGTGCCGCCCTTTGGCTCGGGTGCCACGCTCTACATCCGCCCGTTCATGATCGCGACCGGCGAGGTCCTGGGCCTCGGTGCCTCCGACCAGTACCAGTTCCGCATCTTCGTCACGCCGGTGGGCCCGTACTTCAAGGCCGGCGCCAAGGCCGTCAAGCTAACCGTTCCCGCATACGATCGCGCCGCACCCATGGGCACGGGCAACATCAAGGCCGGCCTCAACTACGGCATGAGCCTCTACCCCACCCTGCAGGCGCACGAGGGCGGCTACTCCGAGAACCTCTACCTCGACTCCCGCAGCCGCACCTACGTGGAGGAGACCGGCGGCACCAACGTGCTGTTCGTGGACAAGAAGGGCGGTCTGGTGGTGCCCGTCTCCGCGACTGACTCCATCCTGCCGTCCATCACGCGCCGCTCGCTCGTCGAACTGGCCCAGCATCTGGGCATCCCCGTGGAGGAGCGTCCCGTGCGCTTTGACGAGGTGGTCGCCGGCGACTTTGCCGAGTGCGGCTGCATCGGCACGGCAGCGGTCATCTCGCACGTCGCCAAGATCGAGGCCGAGGGCGTGGACGTGACCTTCCCCGACTGTGGCGAGGAGGGCGGTCCCGTGCTCAGGCGCCTGCGCGACGCGCTCGTGGGCATCCAGACCTGCAAGGACCCCGATCCCTTCGGCTGGGTCGTCAAGATCGTCTAGCGGACAAAGCCAGATAGCGCAAGACAGAAGGGTGGTCCCCCTGTCTCATATGAGACAGGGGGACCACCCTTCTTGTCTGGGTCGTTAAATGCCTGCGTCGCGTCCTACAGGCGACCGATGCTGCGCAGCAGCTCGTCCTTCCTGTCCTTCCAGCCATCCTTGAAGTAATGGCAGGTGATGAGGTCGGGCGCCAGATAGGGGGGTCGAAATACTTCATGTGCGGTTAGGGACACTCCCCCATCCGCAAAGATATGTATGTGCATCTATGCCCGTGCATGCACATTGCCCTTTTGTCATGATGGTCCAGGCACTGCTTTCATATTGTTTTGAATTATTCAGCGGTATTAGATACCCATTCGCCGCAAATAACTACCCAACACGAGGGCTGCCGCACCGAACATTGCAATGAACCCCATGCCTTGAGAGGGATCACCCGTGGCAGGCGTGGAAGGCTTGCCACTTGTGGTCGTGCCCTTGTGCGGGCTCTGCGGGCTTTCCGACCCACGTGCAGTCGCATCCTTGTACGCAAGCAGATGCGGCGAGAAGGCATCGGACTCCGCCTCGAGCACGGCACTGGCGCTCTCGCCGATAACGGTCGTCTCTCCATCGTGCACGCGGATGAGGTAGAAGGTCCGCATCACGCTGCTGTCGCTTGGGAGCAGCTCCCCGGGAATCTCCAGCGTGAAGCGCACCGGCACGGGACTCTCCCCTATTGCCACGGCGTCAAAGCCGCCCACCTGCTTGTAGAGGGAGATGTCGATCCATGGGCCCGCCGTCGCGCCAAGGCTGTCCGCGGCATCGAGGAGCAGGGCCCTGCTCTGCGAGTCCACGTCTCCCTCTGCCAGCGCACTGATCTCGAGCCAGACCTCGATCTGAGCACCGCCTTCGGCGGCAGATCGCTCCGCGGCGTCGAGTACGGCACCCGAGACATCGGCCAGATTGGTTGCCTCGACATTAGGCGCACCGTCGTTTACCACCGTATACGTATCGAGTCCGCCTGCCGCAAAGATCTGGAACGTTGCCGTGCATTCGCCGAGGTAGTTGCCGTACTCCATGCCGAGGAAGCCGCCCTTGTCGTCCTCACGACTCGTGGCCGTGACAATCACGGTGGCAGTGCCTGCGCCAACGTTGTCCTCGTAGCTCAGCGTGTAGTCCACGCCCTCGGTGAGCCTCCGGCCATCGACCGTGACCACGGGATGGGGCGTTATCTCGCCGCCGGTGTACACCGCATCCGCTATGCCCGTCAACGTTGCGTCCTCAAGACTCGACGCCTCGATCTCGAACACGGATGACGTCGTGTCCTTGTAGTTGCCACGCCCGTCCACGTGCACGAGCGCAGTCCCGGCGTAGAGATTGTCCTCGTAGCGCAGCGTGTAGTCCACGCCCTCCTCGAGCTCGATACCGTCCACCACGACGACCGGCTTGGGCTTGCATTGCTCACCCGTGTACACGTACAGCTCTTCGATCTCTATCTCGGCCGACTCTACCGAGGCGGGCTCGATGGTCCAGGTGATGGTCCGCGTCTTGTCGGTGGTACCGTCCGCCCACCGGTAGCCATCCTCGAGCGTGGCGGTTGCCGCGTACGTGCCCACGTCGGTGGCCTTGACCGTCTGATTGGCACCTGACGCCGAGAGCGTGCAGCCAACACCCTGCACGCGCTGCGCTC
>CAMYZR010000204.1 GCA_947303905.1 uncultured Atopobiaceae bacterium | reverse complement strand
CATGTGCTGCTCGCCATGGGCGTGCCGCGCGACCAGGCTCTCTGCAGCCTCCGCATATCCTTCGACCACACCGTTTCCGCTGATGACCTGCGGAGATTTGCCAACACCCTAACCGACATCGCGACGCGTCGTCGCCGCTAGCCAGAGAGGACACCATCATGCAAGAGTCGCAAGCCCTGTTGAGGCTTCAGGACATAGATATCGAGCTCATGCGCCTCAACAGCCAGCTCAGGGCGATGCCCCAGCAGAAGAAGCTCGCCGCCATCGCCGCGGCAAAGAAGAACCTCGCTGGCAAGCTCAAGACGATCGTCGGTCAGCGCAAGGATGCCGAGATAGACCTCGAAGACAACGAGGCGGCCCACGAGAAGACCGTCAACCGCATCGACGAGGTGCAGGCTGAGGCCATAGAGTGCGGGCAGGACTTCCGTGGCATCCGTGACCTCGAGGCGCATCTCACGGCACTCGCCAAGCAGCTCGAGAAGATCGAGTTCAAGCACACGGAGCTCGAGGCCAACCTCGAGAAGCTCATGAAGGCCGAGCAGAACGCACGCGACTTGGACGCAAAGCTCGATGCCGAGCGTGCCGCCCAGCAAGAGTCCTTCGAGCGTTCCTCCGCCAACATCATGGCCAGCGTCAGGCAGCTGGCCGTCGAGCGCAAGACGGTGCTCGCGGACGTGTCGGACGAGGTTGCCCAGGCGTATGCAAAGGCCGCAAAGCGCTTTGGCGGCCTTGCCGTCGAGCGCCTGAGGGGCACCATGCCCACCACCTGCCGCGTCAAGCTGCAGCAGGGGATCTTTGGGGAGCTCATGCGCGGTCCCATCATCACCGAGTGCCCGTACTGCCATCGCATGCTCATAACGGAGGGAGCGCTGGCCGATGAGTAACGTTGCCCTGATGGTTTCCGGAGGCATCGCCGCCTACAAGGCCTGTGAGGTGCTGCGTGGCCTGCAGAAGGCCGGCCACGAGGTGCGTGTGGCCATGACGGCTGACGCCGAGCGCTTTGTCGGCAAGACTACCTTCGAGGCCCTCACCAAGCACCCCGTGCTGACCGACCTCTACGGGCAGACGGGCGACCCCATACCACACATCACGCTCTCCGAGTGGGCGGACGTTGCGCTCGTGTGTCCTGCCACGGCAAACGTGATGGCCAAGATGGTGACCGGCATCGCCGATGATGCCCTGTCCACGACGCTGCTCGCTTGCGCGTGTCCCGTGCTCGTCGCGCCTGCCATGAACGTGCGCATGTGGCTAAACCCCGCCACTCAGGCGAACGTCGAGACGCTGCGCTCGCGCGGTATCGAGTTGATCATGCCCACCACTGGCGAGCTCGCATGCGGAGACGTGGGCGAGGGAAAGCTCGAGAGCGTCGAGAACATCGTGGCCGCCACGCTGGATGCCCTGTGTGCACAGACGGCGCCGCAGGACCTCGCGGGCAAGACGGTCCTCATCAACGCTGGTCCGACGCGCGAAGCCATCGACCCGGTGCGCTTCATCGCCAATGCCTCCACCGGCAAGATGGGCTACAGCATAGCCGCTGAGGCCGTGCGTCGCGGCGCGACGGTCCGTCTCGTGAGTGGTCCGGTGTCGCTCGAGCCTCCCAAGGGAGCCGACGTCACGCATGTCACCTCTGCAGCAGAGATGCTCGAGGCCTGCCTTGCCGCCTTCGATGGCGCCGATGCCGCCATCTGCACGGCCGCGGTGGCCGACTACACGCCCAAGAAGTCCGCAGACCACAAGCTCAAGAAGACCGTCGAGCGCGTGGATGTCATCGAGCTCGTCGAGACCGCCGACATCCTGGCGGCCCTCTCTGCCGAGAAGGGCGAGCGCGTGGTGGTGGGCTTTGCCGCAGAGACCAACGACGTGATTCCCTACGCCCAGGCAAAGCTTGCGCGCAAGGGCTGCGACCTCATCGTGGCAAACGACGTGTCGCGCAGCGACTCAACCTTTGGCTCGGATACCAGCAGGATTGCCTTCGTGTCCGCCTCTGGCGTCGAGGAGCTGGACACGCTGCCCAAGTCTCAGGTTGCCGAGAAGATCATCGATCGATTGGTCGGGCTGCTGGAGGCGCGCGCGTGAGCGGACGTCTGGCCCTGGGATGCCACCTGTCGACCGCTGGCGGATACACGGAGATGGGACGTCGCGCTCTTGGCTTAGGCGCGAGCACCTTCGCCTTCTTCACGCGCAACCCGCGTGGGGGCAACGCCAAGCCGCTTGACGAGCAGGACGTGGCGGGCCTGCGAACGCTCATGGCCGAAAACGGCTTTGGCCAGCTGGTCGCCCATGCGCCGTACACCATGAACCTCTGCTCGGCCAACCCCGAGACCATCGACTTCGCAAGACGAGCGATGGCGGGGGACCTCGAGCGCATGGAGAGCCTGCCAGGCAACTACTACAACTTCCATCCGGGAAGCCATGTCAAGCAGGGAGCAGAGCGAGGCATCGAGCTCATCTGCGAGGGGCTGAACGAGGTCCTTGTTCCCGGGCAGCGCACGGTCGTGCTGCTCGAGACCATGGCTGGCAAGGGCAGCGAGGTAGGACGAAGCTTCGAGGAGCTCGCCCGCATCATCGACGGTACCCTGCACGATGAGCTCCTGGGTGTCTGCCTTGACACCTGCCATGTGAGCGACGCTGGCTATGACATCGTCGGTGACCTCGAGGGAGTCCTTGACGAGTTTGACCGCATCATCGGCCTTGACCGGCTGCGGGCACTGCACCTCAACGACTCGAAGAACCCCCGTGGCGCACGCAAGGACCGCCACGAGAAGATCGGCCAGGGCACGCTGGGCGTGGACTGCTTTGCCGCGATCGTGCGCCACCCGCTTTTGCACACGCTGCCCATGGTGCTTGAGACGCCAAACGAGCCTGATGGCTACGCTCGGGAGATTGCCCTGCTCAGAGGCTTGGCGGGAGAGGATGAGGACTGATGGGCATACTGATCGGACTCGAGCGGGTCTCGCAGGAGTGGCCTGGCAAGCAGGTGCTGGTCGACCAGACCATAGGCATCAACGAGGGTGAGCGCATAGGCATCGTCGGCCGCAATGGCGACGGCAAGACGACGCTGCTCGACCTCGTGGCGCGCCGCATCACGCCAGACAGCGGCACCATCACCTATCGCAACAACATCACGGTGGGCATGCTTGGGCAGGACGATGCGCTCTCCGACGACGAGACCGTCTGCCATGCCGTGGTTGGCGACACGCCGGAG
This sequence comes from uncultured Atopobiaceae bacterium, assembly GCA_947303905.1. Classification (GTDB taxonomy): domain Bacteria; phylum Actinomycetota; class Coriobacteriia; order Coriobacteriales; family Atopobiaceae; genus UBA1367. The sequence continues at coordinate 843 of CAMYZR010000204.1, read as the reverse complement.
TACCTCTGGGCATCCGATCCCACGGTACGCGCGATCATAGAGGAGCTTCTGGTCGACATCGATTGGCATGGTCTCGTGGGCACGCTCTCGGGAGGACAGAGGCGTCGCTGCGACCTCGCACGCGTGCTTGTGGGCAACTGGGACGTGCTCCTCATGGACGAGCCCAAGATCGGAAGAGCATCTCAAGCGCCGCTGGCAACCCGGTCAGGGCGCCCTGCTGCTTGTGACGCACGACCGCTGGTTCCTCGATGAGGTCTGCGAGCACATGTGGGAGGTCCACGATGGCGTGATCGACCCCTTCGAGGGTGGATACTCCGCCTACATCCAGCAGCGCGTCGAGCGACAGAGACAGGCGGCCGTCATGGAGGAGCGACGCCAGAACATGCTGCGCAAGGAGCTCAACTGGCTCGCACATGGCGCGCAGGCCCGCACAAGCAAGCCCAAGTTTCGCATCGATGCCGCCATGGCGCTCATCGCAAACGACCCACCGCTGCGCAACACCATCGAGCTCAAGCGCATGGCCGTGGGGCGTCTCGGCAAGCAGGTGATCGAAATGCACGGAGTCTGCGCGTCGTATGGCTCCGACGAGGTGCTGCACGACATAGACTGGCTCATCGGCCCTGGCGACCGCTATGGCATCCTCGGCGAGAATGGCGCAGGCAAGACCACCCTCCTCAAGGTGATGACCGGCGCAATGGAGCCGAGCCGCGGCGTGCGCAAAATCGGCGCCTCGGTGCGGTTTGGCGTGCTGTCCCAGCAGCTCGAGGGACTCAGCCAGTTCGAGGACTGGCGCGTTTCCGAGGTGCTCGGAAAGCAGCTTACGCGTCTTCAGGAACTGACGCA
>CAMYZR010000203.1 GCA_947303905.1 uncultured Atopobiaceae bacterium | reverse complement strand
GGAGCGGGCGTGCGCCGCAACAAGGTGCAGGCGCCCAACCTCTTCGCCTTCAAGAACAAGCTCCTGTTCGAGCGCGTGGGCCTCGAGCCCGCGGATGCGCCGCGCGGCACCGTGGGCATCCCGCGCGCGCTCAACATGTACGAGAACTATCCCTTCTGGCATGCCTTCTTCACGCATCTGGGCTTTGCGGTGGTGCTCTCGGACCAGACGAGCAAGCGCACCTACGAGGCGGGCATCGAGAGCATGCCGAGTGAGAGTGTGTGCTATCCGGCCAAGCTCAGCCACGGACATGTGATGAACCTCCTCTCCAAGGACCCGGACTTCATCTGGATGCCCTGCGTCCGCTGGGAGCGCACCGAGGACGAGACGACCACCAACCACTACAACTGCCCCATCGTCATGAGCTATCCGCAGTCGCTGGAGCTCAACATGGACGAGCTTGCGAGCGAGGGAGTCGAGTACCTGGCCCCCTTCATTCCCTATGACAACAAGCGCGAGCTCAAGAGGCGCCTCTACGAGGTGGTCTCTGAGCAGCGTGAGGCGGATGCGGCCGCAGGACACGGACGCGTACGTGGGCCCCACATCACCCGTGCGGAGATCGACGAGGCGGTCAACGTCGCCTGGGAGGCCGACGAGGAGTTCAAGGAGCTGGTCCGTCGCAGGGGCGACGAGGTGCTCGAGTGGATGGAGAAGAACGACCGCCACGGAATCGTGCTTGCCGGCCGTCCCTACCACAACGACCCCGAGATCAACCACGCCATCCCGGAGCTGGTCAACGGCTTTGGCTTTGCGGTGCTCACCGAGGACTCCGTCGCCCACAAGATGACGCCCGAGCGCCCGATCCGCGTGGTCGACCAGTGGATGTACCATGCACGCCTCTATCGCGCGGCGCGCTTCGTCGCCAGCCGCAACGACCTCGACCTCATCCAGCTCAACAGCTTCGGCTGCGGTCTTGACGCGCTCACCACCGACGAGGTGCAGGAGATCCTCGAGGCCAGTGGCAAGATCTACACCTGCCTCAAGATCGACGAGGTGTCCAACCTCGGTGCGGCCCGCATCCGCGTGCGCTCGCTGATGGCGGCCCTCAAGGAGCCGGTGGGCGTCCGCATGGCCAACGGCATGCTCGAGCATGCCCGTGTGACCGACCTCTCCCGCCGCGTGCCCATCTACCGCAAGGCGTCGAGCGCCGCGTTCGAGAAGGTGCGCTACACCAAGGAGATGCAGGACGCTGGCTACACCATCCTCTGCCCCCAGATGTCGCCGATTCACTTCGACCTGGTCGAGCCGGTGCTGCGCGGGTACGGGTACAACATCGTGCTGCTTCCGTCGGTTGACCACGAGGCCGTGGACACGGGCCTCAAGTATGTCAACAACGACATCTGCTACCCGTCCATCCTTGTCTGCGGACAGCTCATCAACGCGGTCATCTCGGGCGAGTACGATCTCTCCCGTACCGCGGTGCTCATCTCCCAGACCGGTGGCGGCTGCCGCGCCACCAACTACATCGGCCTCATCCGCAAGGCCCTGCGTGACGCAGGGCATCCGGAGGTCCCGGTGATCTCGTTGTCGATGGCAGGCGGACTCGACGAGCACAACCCTGGCTTCAACCTGCTCAAGCCCAAGATGCTCATGCATGTGCTCTATGCCATCATCTACGGCGACCTCATCATGAAGCTGCTCTATCGCACGCGTCCCTACGAGGCCGAGGCTGGTGCCGCAGACCGTGTCTACGGCGGCCTCATGCGCCGCGCGGCCACGATCCTTCCCTCCTGCGGCAGGCGCGCGTTCTACCGCCTGTGCAGGGATACCGTCGATGCCTTCGAGACGCTTCCGCTGGTCGACGACCGCTCCAAGCCGCGCGTGGGCGTGGTGGGCGAGATCCTGGTCAAGTTTCATCCCACGGCCAACAACGAGCTCGTCAAGGTCATCGAGTCCGAAGGCTGCGAGGCAGACGTTCCGGGGCTTCTGGACTTCTTCACGATGGCCATGTCCCACGAGATCAACATGGCCGACGAGCTGGGCAGCAGTGCGAAGGGACGCCTGAGCGGCCACGCCGAGATTGCGCTTGTCGAGCAGGTGCGCGAGCCCCTCAACCGGATGCTTGCCGCCACGACGCGCTTCGAGCCCTGGCCCTCGATCTTCGAGCTCGCCGCGAAGGCAAAGCGCATCCTGTCGCTGTGCAACAACATGGGCGAGGGCTGGCTGCTCACGGCCGAGATGATCGAGCTCATCGAGAGCGGTACGCCCAACGTGGTGTGCGCGCAGCCCTTCGCGTGCCTGCCCAACCACGTCGTCGGCAAGAGCGTGATCAAGCGTCTGCGCCAGCTCTATCCCCAGAGCAACATCGTGGCCGTCGACTACGACCCCGGCGCCAGCGAGGTCAACCAGCTCAACCGCATCAAGCTGATGATCAGCGTGGCCAAGGAGAACCTGCGCGAAAAGGGCGAGTTCGTGCTCGAGGGCGACGACATCGACGCCAAGGGCGAGACGAGTGGTCCCATCCACCTGAGCGCAGGCCAGCTCGAGCAGATCGAGCGGGCGAAGGAGCGCGCGGGCGTCCATTAAGGCGCCACTTTACATGCCTCGATGGTTAAGACGAGAAGGGAACCCATGATTCCCTGCGCGTTTTGGGTAGCATAGCTATGTGTTACTTCTGCAAACAAGAAGGTTGGGGGACGTATGTACAGAATCGATACGCTTGCCAAATGGACGTTGTCTGTAGGCCTCGCTGCCGCGCTTGCCCTTGTGCCGCTTGCGGGCTGCGCCTCGTCTGGAGATGCCTCGCAGGACGCAGAGCCTGCAGCCGAAGAGCCGGCCGAGACGACTGAGGACACCGAGACGGAAGAGGCTGCCGAGACGACCGAGGCTACGCCTGTATGGGTTGCCGCCACGTACAAGGTGGACCAGACGCTGCCGGACGGAAGCAAGAGTGACTACAGCTCGACATACGAGCTCGACGAGGCGGGCAACATGATCGTCGAGTCTGGCGATGGGGGCTACCAGGCCAATTACACCTACGACGAAGACGGCTGGCTCACCAAGGTCGAGTCGGGTGGCGAGACGTTCGCGTACGAGCTGGAGAAGGACGAGCAGGGACGTGTCGTCGTCATGAAGAACGATGACTACAAGGCCGAGTATTCGTATAACGAGCAGGGTTACGTATCCGAGACGGTCACCACTACGGTCACCTTCACGATTGACGAGAACGGTGACAGGGTCGAGGGATCCGAAAGCGACATGACTATGAAGGCGACGTACGACGAGAACGGATTCCCCCTCTCCCGCGAACGTGTCTATGAGGGTGGCAGGTCGGAGACGACCTACGCCTACGAATATGGTGACAACGGCCTTCCCGTCAGCTTTACCAGCACGGTCAAGAACTATGACAGTGATGGGAACGAGCTCGAGGAAACCGAAGCCACTGCGACGGGTACGCTCGAATACGACGAGCATGGCAACATTGTCAAGGAGGTGTACGAAGACGAGTACGGCACCTCGACGTACGAGAACACCTACGTCGAGATCAAGAATCCCTCCATGGCAGTGCAGATTCAGAGCCACACAAAGAATCTCTAGGGCATCTGCCTCGCATGTTGTGGAAGGGCCTCGCAGGAGCGGGGCCCTTCTTCTCTTCACCACGCAAGCCTCTCTCGCGTTGCCTCTGTGTACGAGTTGACCAGTTGTTAAAACGGGCGGCGCTTTAGGCTATGCTGGTCTGGTTGAACAAATGATAGGAGCCCCCTTGATGAGTGATGTGCTGGAGCGCTTCATGCGCTATGTGCAGGTTAGTTCGCAGTCCAATCCCCTGGCCCCCGAGGACCGGGTGCCTTCATCCCCGCGCGAGCGGGACATGGCGGCGCTTCTGGGCAAGGAGCTGCGCGACCTCGGCTGTGATGACGTGATAGTCGACCAACATGCCTACGTGACCGCCTCGTTTGCCGCCTCTGCGGGTGCCGAGGACCTGCCCGCCCTCGGGCTCATTGCGCATCTCGACAGCTCGCCTGACGCACCCGGCGAGGGTGTGCGCCCGCATGTGGTGCACTACGAGGGAGGGCCTCTGGTGGCT
>CAMYZR010000202.1 GCA_947303905.1 uncultured Atopobiaceae bacterium | reverse complement strand
ATCCACCGCATCACCTTCGACGAGATGCGCGAGCTCTCCTACATGGGCGCCTCGGTGCTGCAGGAGGAGGCCATCTTCCCCGTGCGCGAGGTGGGCATCCCCATCCAGATCAAGAACACCAACCAGCCGGACAAGCGCGGCACCATCATCCGCGAGACCGCCGAGGACAACGAGCGCGAGCACCTCATCACCGGCATCGCCGGCCGCAAGAACTTCATGGCCGTGCACATCCAGAAGGCGCACATGTCCAACAAGGTGGGCTTCCTGCGCCGCGCGCTCACGATCTTCGAGCGCTACGGCATCTCCATCGAGCACGTGCCCACCGGCGTCGACTCCTTTGGTGTGGTGGTCAACGGCGCCGACGTCAAGGACACCATCTACTCCATCGTCAACGACCTGCAGCAGGAGCTCAAGCCCGACGTGATCAACGTGGTGGACCAGCTGGCGCTGATCAGCGTCGTCGGCCGCAACATGAACCGCCGCGCCGGCACCTCGGGTCGCATCTTCGGCGCACTTGGTGAGGCGGGTGTAAACATTCGCATGATCACGCAGAGCTCGCAGGAGATCAGCATCATCATGGGAGTCAACAATTCAGACTTCGACCGCGCCATCAACGTGATCTACCAGACCTTCGTCGAGGGCGAGATGGTCGAGATGCCGAGCGAGGGGATTACACAATGAGTGGCAAGGTAGTAGCAATTCTCGGCGCCACGGGCGTCGTGGGCCAGCAGATGCTCCAGTGTCTCGAGGAGCGCAACTATCCGGTCGAGCGCCTCGTGCCGATGGCAAGCCCGCGCTCGGTCGGCAAGACGATCGCCTTCGCCGGTGAGCAGGTTCCCGTGCAGCTCGCCGAGCCCGACGCCTTCGAGGGTGTCGACATCGTGCTGGGTGCCGCAGGCGACGGCACGGCCAAGGCGCTTTTGCCCGAGGCCGTCAAGCGGGGCGCGGTCTGCGTGGACAACAGCCACGCCTTCCGCATGGACGAGGACGTGCCCCTAGTCATCCCGGAGATTAACGGCGACGACGTCAAGTGGCACAACGGCATCATCTCCAACCCCAACTGCGCCACCATCATCGGCCTCGTGCCGCTGTGGCCGCTGCATCAGGCGGCTGGCCTCAAGCGCATCATCGCGAGCACCTACCAGGCAGCCTCTGGCGCGGGCAAGCCGGGCCTCGACGAGCTCGTCCGAGAGATGAATTGTGTGGCCGCCGGCGAGCCGGTGGGGGAGACCAAGCCCTTCGCCTACCAGCTGGCCGCCAATCTCATCCCGCAGATCAGCAGCTTCAAGGACGATGACTACACCGACGAGGAGCTCAAGATGGGGCGCGAGGGGCGCAAGATCATGCACCTGCCCGAGCTGCGCGTCAACTGCACCTGCGTGCGCGTGCCGGTCATGCGCTCGCACTCCGAGTCCATCACGGCCGAGTTCGAGCGCCCCATCACGCCCGACGAGGCGCGTGAGATCCTCTCGACGGCACCGGGCATCAAGGTGGTCGACGACATCGCCAACCTGCGCTACCCCATGCCGCTCGAGACGAGCGACCAGGACCTGATCTTCGTGGGCCGCATCCGTCGCGACACCTCCGCCCCCGACGACGTCAACGCGCTCACGCTCTTCTGCTGCGGCGACCAGATCCGCAAGGGCGCGGCGACCAACGCCGTCCAGATCGCCGAGCTGCTGCTCGACTAACGGGCTGAAACCATGCCGGAAGGGCGCCTGCCCTCTCGCAGGCGCCGGCTCCGCAAGAACGCACGGCCAGGATGGCCTGCAGCTGCGGAACTCGATCGCTTCGCGATCTCAGACAGTCCTCGCTCCCGCAGGCCATCCTGGCCGTGCCGCTCCGCAGTTGCCTTCGAGAGGGCATGTGCCCTTTCTGTAGGATTCATACGACGTGAAAAGCCACTAGGAGGCCTCCCATGATCAAGCTCGTGGTCACCGACATCGACGACACCCTGATTGCCGTGGGACGTCCCCACGCGACCGAGCACGCCCGCGCCGCCATCCACGAGCTGCAGGACGCGGGGGTGGAGTTCTCGGTGGTCACTGGCAGGCGCATGACGGCCATCCAGCACCTCTTCGAGGGTGACGAGCGCTGCTACCAGACGGCGATCACCTCCAACGGCCAGCGCATCTACCTCGACGGGGAATGCATCCACACGCAGTACCTCTCCCATGACGCGCTCGTGCGGGCGGCCGAGGTCATCAAGAACTTCGAGGGCTACGCCATCGGCCTGTACAAGGGCCACGAGATCGAGCTCGTGGCCACCTCTGCGGAGGAGGTCGAGCACTACGGCCTCGCCTTCTGGAACAAGGCCTACCTCGTGGACGGCGTTTCCGACCATCCCTACTACAAGGCCAACGTGCGCGTGGGCCACGGCCCTGGCGTCGCGTCGCGCGCCGAGGTGCGCACGGCCATCGCTCGCGTCTGCCCCGAGTTCACCCTCGTCTATCCCGGCCCCAACTACATCGACCTTCTGCCCTCCGGATGGGGCAAGGACTCCGCGGTCTGCATGCTGGCAGGCAGGCTCGGGCTGGAGTTCGAGGAGGTCGCGGCCTTTGGTGACGAGGAGAACGACCTCAACATGCTCTACTCGGTGCCCAACTCGGTGGCTGTGGCAAACGCCGTGCCGGCCGTCAAGCGCGATGCCCGCTGGCACATCGGAGCGAGCGCCGACGACGCCGTCGCCGACGCGTTTTTGGACATCGCCGCCGCCACGCGCGCAGGTCGCATGCCCTCCTTCATGAACGAGGAGGAGCAGTGGGAGGCCGTGCAGGAGCCGCGCGGCTGGTAGGCCTGCGGAGACACAACCATCTGGCGAGGAAATCTCCCTTGAGCACAAGGGAGATTTCCTTTGTGCACAAAATGGTTCATAATTGCCCTGTTAGGCAATCCACAGTAGAAAGGTGGGACATCATGGCAGCAATCGATGAGGTCTGCACGTTCCTGAAGGAAGCTGGCACCTACTACCTGGCCACGAGCGAGGGCGACCAGCCGCGCGTGCGCCCCTTTGGCACCGCCAACATCTTCGAGGGCAAGCTCTACATCCAGACCGGCAAGGTCAAGGAGGTTGCCAAGCAGATCGAGGCCAATCCCAAGTTCGAGATCTGCGCCTTCGTGAAGGGCGAGTGGGTGCGCGTCACCGGCAAGCTCGTGGAGGACCCGCGCATCGAGACGCAGCAGTCGATGCTCGATGCCTATCCCAGTCTGCAGAGTATGTACGCAGCGGGCGATGGCAACACGGTCGTGTATGGCATCGAGGACGGAGAGGCCACCTTCTCCAGCTTCACCGCTGCTCCGAGGATCGTCCAGTTCTAGCCCTGGCGACATAGCCAACCGAATACGCGCATGTAGAGACAGGTACCGTGCATAAATAGTGCGCGGTACCTGTTCTTGTTTCACATGTGTGAGCAAAAGGCCCTGCGCAGGGAAATTGTGCTATGGTGTACAGCCGTATGTATATCTACCTTTATGCAAGGAGTCATCTTGGGTGCTCTCAACGTCATTCTGCTCGTGATCATGTTCCTGTCTGGCATCGCCACCGTCCTGCTGGTGCTCATGCACTCCGGCAAGGGCACGGGCGTCTCCGACATGATCGCCTCCACCATGTACAACTCTGCCGCGGGCTCGGCCGTCATGGAGAAGAACCTCGATCGCCTCACCGTAATCACCTCGGTCATCTTTGGCCTGAGCATCATCGTGATGGCGCTGACCTTCCCGCTCGGCACCATCTAGGGTTTTGGGTATTTTTGGGCCATCCATGCGCACATGGGTGGCCCTTTTGTATTTGTCGGCCAACCGAATAAGGTGGACAGAGCATGGACTCTAAGACACTGAGGTACATCCTCAAACGGTTGCTTATGGCAATCGTCACCCTTTGGGCCGTCATCACGATTACCTTCTTCGTGATGAAGGCTGTCCCGGGCGACCCGTTCGCGTCCGAGAAGGCGGTCACGCCTGCTGCCCGCGCCGCGCTCGAGGCAAAGTACGGTCTCGACAAGCCGTTGATGCAGCAGTACGTCAACTACCTGACGGGTGCCCTGCACTTCGACTTCGGCCCCTCGCTGAAGCTGCGCGGCCGCGATGTCGCCGCGATCATCTCCGACGGCAT
>CAMYZR010000201.1 GCA_947303905.1 uncultured Atopobiaceae bacterium | reverse complement strand
CAAGCGCACCCGAGCCCGATCGCGGCGAGGGCAGGCGTCGTGGCCGCAAGGGCCGCAAGGGCGAGCAGTCCGAGGACCGCTACAGCCGCATGGCCCGCGAGGCGGAGGAGTACAACCGCGAGCATGTCCTCGCCGAGGCACGCCAGGCGGTCCGCGAGGCCAACGAGGAGTCCACGGGACGTCGCCGCAAGCGCAAGGAGCGTCGCCAGAGGCAGGCCGAGGAGGCCGCCGAGCAGCAGCGCATCGAGCAGGCGATCGCCAACGACCAGGACCTCTCGCAGCTTGACACCGTCAAGGTGCCCCAGGGCTCCACGGTCGCCGACCTCGCAGAGCTGCTCGGCGTTCCCGCAACCGACATCATCAAGCGCATGTTCCTTCTGGGCGAGGCCCTCACGGTGACCCAGAGCATGTCCGACGACCAGATCGAGATGGTCGCCATGGACCTGGGTCGCGAGGTCAAGGTCATGACCAAGGAGGAGGAGAACTCCTTCACCTTCTACGACGACCCCGACTCGCTCAAGAGCCGTCCTCCCGTGGTGACCGTCATGGGTCACGTCGACCACGGCAAGACCTCGCTGCTCGACGCCATCCGTCACACCGGCGTCGCCGCGGGCGAGGCCGGCGGCATCACGCAGGCCATCGGCGCCTCCCAGGTCACCATCAACGGCCGCGTGATCACCTTCATCGACACGCCGGGTCACGAGACCTTCACGGCCATGCGCGCCCGCGGCGCCAAGGTCACCGACATCGTCATCCTGATCGTCGCGGCCGACGACGGCGTCATGCCCCAGACCATCGAGTCGATCAACCATGCCAAGGCGGCAGGCGTGCCCATCATCGTGGCCGTCAACAAGATCGACAAGGCCGGTGCCGACCCGACCCGCGTGCGCCAGGAGCTCACCGAGTACGGCATCATCCCCGAGGAGTGGGGTGGCGAGAACATGTTCGTCGACATCTCCGCCCGTCAGAAGATCGGCATCGACGACCTGCTCGAGTCTGTCCTGCTCGAGGCCGACGTGCTCGAGCTCAAGGCCAACCCCGACACCTTCGCCTCCGGCAACGTGCTCGAGGCCAAGCTCGACCGCGGTCGCGGCTCGGTCGCGACGGTGCTGGTCACGCGCGGCACGCTCCGCGTGGGCGACGCGCTGGTCGCCGGCATGAGCTACGGCAAGGTCCGCGCCATGATCGACCCCAAGGGCAACCCCGTCAGGGAGGCCACGCCCAGCTACCCGGTCGAGATCCTCGGCCTGCAGAGCGTGCCGATGGCCGGTGACGAGTTCCGCGTGTTCCAGGACGACCGCGACGCCCGCAACCTCGCCGACGAGCGCGCCCTCAAGGCCCGCATCGAGGAGCAGAACAAGGTCAAGCACATCACGCTCGAGAACCTCTTCTCCACGATGGAGGACGCAGAGGTCAAGGAGCTCAACCTCATCATCAAGGCCGACGTCCAGGGCTCGATCGAGGCCCTCAAGGACTCCCTCGACAAGATGGACCAGAGCGAGGTGCGCATCAACACCATCCACTCCGCCGTGGGCGCCATCTCCGAGACCGACGTGGTGCTCGCCGACGCCTCCAACGCCATCATCATCGGCTTTGGCGTGCGTCCCGACGCCAAGGCACGCAGCGCCGCCGAGCGCACCGGCGTCGAGATCCGTTCCTACGACGTCATCTACAAGGCGCTCGAGGACCTCGATGCGGCACGCATCGGCATGCTCAAGCCCACCGAGGTGGAGGTCTCCACGGGCAACGCCGTGGTGCTCGACACCTTCAAGGTTCCCAAGGTCGGTATTGCCGCCGGTGTCCGCGTGGAGGAGGGCGAGATTGCCTCCAGCGACTCTGTGCGCCTCGTGCGCGACGGCATCGTGGTCTACAACGGCAAGATCGCCTCGCTGCGCCACTACAAGGACGACGTCAGGAGCCTGCGTGCGGGCTCCGAGGGCGGCATCGGCCTCGAGAACTTCCAGGACATCAAGCCCGGCGACATCATCGAGTCCTATCGCATCGATGAGGTCGCTCGCACGGAGTAGGTGAGGCCGTGAAGCGCAACCAAAACTCCCGTCGCATGGGCCAGCAGGCCCAGGAGAAGCTCGGCTACATCCTTCTGTTCGAGGTGTCCGACCCCGACCTTGAGCTCGTGACGCTCACGGGCTGCGAGGTCTCGGTGGACAAGAGCGTCGTCGTGGCCTACATCAGCTGCGACTCCGCTCGCTACGAGGCCGTCGAGGCGGCGCTGGCACGCGCCAAGGGCCGCATCCGCTCGCTTCTGGGGCGCGCCCTCGGCTGGCGCGTCACCCCCGAGCTGGTCTTTCGAATTGACACCACCGCAGACGAGGCCGAGCGCATCTCGCGGGCGCTGCAGAACGTGCCCGAGACGCTCTCTGTCGAGAAGGACGAGGACGGCTACCCGATAGAAGCCGCTCCCGAAGAATAGGGGAGTTCATGAAGACGAGCACGGGCGCCGAGCAGGAGGACCTGTTTGACGCGATTGCCTACCTGATCGGTCAGGCGCAGAGCATTGCCATCTGCGCCCATACCAATCCCGACGGCGATGCGCTGGGCTCACAGCTTGCCCTCAAGATGCTGATCGAGCAGCGATGGCCGCGCAAGGAGGTCGTCTGCCTTCTGGCGGACGACGATCCCTGCCCGCGGATCTACACCTTCCTGGCAGGGGCTGACGAACTTGTCGCAGCCTCTGCCTACGAGGGCGTACCCGACCTCTTTATCAGTGTCGACCTCTCGCAGCCGAACCGTCTCAACCATGGCGAGCAGGTCATGAGCCGGGCCAAGACGGTGGCCATCATCGACCACCATCCCTGCGAGAGGCCCTATGGCGACGCAGCGCTCATCAGGCCGGGGGCCGCGGCAGCCGGCGTGATCGTCGCCGAGTTCGCAGAGCACCTGGGCCTCGAGATCACCCCCGACATCGCGCAGTGCCTCTTCTGCGCGATTGCCACCGACACCGGCCGATTCCAGTACCAGAACGCCGATGCCGAGGCGTTCCAGGTCGCCAGTAGGCTCGTGTCGTGCGGCGCGAGCCCGAGCGAGGTGTCGCTCAACGTCTACCAGAGCTTCCGCCTGCAGTTCCTGCACCTCAAGTCGCTGGTCATGGGGCGCGTCACCACTTTCGAGCGCGGACGCATCGCCTACAGCTATGCCACGGTCGCCGATATCGAGCGCACGGGCGCGAGCCTGGACGAGTCCGACGGCCTCGTCGACGTGGTCCGATCGGTCGCCGGCTCCGAGATCGCGCTCTTCATCAAGGAGGTTCCGGGCGGCAAGGTGCGCGGAAACCTGCGTTCCAAGGGCGAGCACGACATCTCCGGCGTGGCCCGCGCCCTGGGTGGCGGAGGGCATCGCGCCGCATCCGGCTTCACGATCGAGGGCGGTGTCGACGATGCGCTCTGTGCGGCGCTTCCGCTGCTCAAGGAGCTGTACAACAATGACGCGCGACAGGAGCATGATGCCCTGTGAGGCGCGGGACCAGTGGCATTAGCTGCCTGCTCGCCATAGACAAGCCCCTCGGCCTCTCGAGTCATGACGTGGTCAATCGCGTGCGTCGCATCCTGGGGGAGCGTCGCGTGGGACATGCGGGGACTCTCGACCCCGCCGCTTCGGGCGTGCTGGTCGTGGGCGTCGGGCAGGCAACGCGCCTGCTGGGCATGCTCACCCTCGACGACAAGCGCTACGAGGCGCGCATTCGCTTTGGGGCAGAGACCTCGACCGACGATGCCGAGGGCGAGGTGACGCGCACGGCCGAGGTGCCGGGCCGCCTTTCCGAGCCCGCGGTCGCCGCTGCCGTCGTTGCCTCGCTCGTGGGACCCTGCGACCAGGTTCCCCCGGCATATTCCGCCATCTCCATCGACGGCAAGCGCGCCTACGATCGCGCCCGTTCGGGCGAGCAGGTCGAGCTGCCCGTCCGGCATGTGACCATCCACGAGGCGACCCTGGAGGGCGTTGATGCGACGGACGGTCTGGTGTGGACCTGCTCGCTGCACGTGTCCAAGGGAACCTACGTACGCAGCATCGCGCGCGACCTCGGGCGCAGCATGGGCACCGCCGCGCATCTCTGCGGCCTGCGCCGCACCTCGTCCGGCCCGATAGGGCAAGGGGAGTGCCTGACGCTCGACGAGCTCGAGC
>CAMYZR010000200.1 GCA_947303905.1 uncultured Atopobiaceae bacterium | reverse complement strand
TTCTCCGTCAGCAGGATCTGCGTCAGCGACGCGCCTGCCTTCACGGAGTTCTCGGCCACATCGAGGATGTTCAGTGATAGCTCTTCCATGATGCACCAGTGCTAACTAGATCTCAGTTCTTCGAATACTCTCTTGCGTATGAGCTCTTCGCCCCGAGGGTCGTCGTCGAACTCGAACCAGTCGTTCTCGTCTCCCTCTCTGAGCTGGTTCAGATAATGGGCGTCGGAGCTGAACAACAGGCGGATGCCTTCGAGCCCATAGGTGCTCACGTAGGAGTCCCTGTTGCTCTTGTCGTGCAGCTCGGCGATGTGAAACCCCACGTAGTGCGGGAAGTCGCCCAGGATCTCGATGGCCCCGTTGGCCGGACGGTCGATGTGGGCCGGATAGCAGATGCCTCCGTACTTTGCCGCCAGCTGGGGCGCCTCGTCCAAGGCCACCGTGGTCGCGTTGATGAGGAGGTCCTCCTCGCGTCCGATCACGTTGTCCATGTCATCGAGTATCAGCTGCTCGCCAAAGATCTCCTCACGGTTCTTGACGCGTATCCTGCGCGTCTCGATCTCCTCGTTGAACGCCATCGCGTCATCGAGGGTCTCGAAGAGGCACACCGCATGGATGTCCTCGGATGTCGTCAGCTCCATCCCTGCGACGGGAACGATCCCGTACCTGCGGGCCGCCTCAAAGAAGGCGGGGCAGTTCCTTGTGGTGTTGTGGTCGGTGAGCGCCATGATGCGCACGCCGTTGAGAAACGCCATGCCAGCGAGGTTGTTGGGCGTGTTGTCAGCATCTCCGCAGGGGGAGAGGCAGGAGTGCACGTGGAGGTCGTAGTAGTATCTGCTCATGGTCGCAGGGCTGCTCAGGAGACGAGCTTGCTGAGCTGCACGGCTGTCTCGTAGATGGGCTGGTCGCTGCGCAGTACGTTGATCTCCTTCTGTTTTGCGGTCTCGATGAGGTCTTCGGGCATGTCCACGCCCTCGGCAAGGATGACGCATGAGGTGTCGGCAAGGCTGGCGACCGCGATCACGTTGACGTTCGTCATGATGGTGATCCAGGCGTTGTCCATCTGCGCGCGGCCCATGACCCAGCTCAGCAGGTCTCCGATGTACACACCGTCAATCTCCCGGTCGCCGTCTGGCAACGACAGGGCCTCGAAACCATGTTCCTGAAGCTCCTTGACCAACACTTTGGGTCCCTCACTTCTCGAGAATCTTGCAGTCCTGCAAGCTGGCGTTGCCCTTGACGATGTCCTCGGCCAACGCATGGCAGCTGGGAGCACCGCAGGCACCACAGTCGATGCCTGGCAGTGAGCTGCGCAAACGCTGGATGTCGGCCATCATGCGCATGGACTCCGCCATGTTGCGCGACAGCAACGTCATAGGTTCGTATTCCGGAAGCTCGTTGAACAGGTAGAGCTCGGGAATGTACTTCTGCTCCTCCGGGGTCAGGAAGTTCTTCGAGACGGGCAGGTAGCGGCGCAGCGACTGGAGCCTGGTCTTGGCGATGAAGGGATTCTGCACCGTGAGGACTCCGCCGACGCAGCCGGCCGTGCAAGCGTCCAATTCGATGAACTTGACGGGAGGGATATTGTCGTTCTCGATCTGCTCGAGCACGTTGATGACATTCTCGATGCCGTCAGCCGCGAGGTACTCGTCGTTGAAGAGCGCCGTTGCCTCGCCGCCCGAGGTTGCCCATCCGATGCCCACCATGCCCGATTCCGTCATCATCTCCACTTCGCTCTCGCGCGACATCTTGCTGATGAGGGTGAAGTACACATCGCTCATAGAGATGACCACATCTACGCTGCTCTGATAGTCGGCAAAGCCGTTCTTTACATAGCTGGCCTTTGCGGGGCAGGGTGAGATGAAGCACACGCCAATCTCTTCGTCTGCAAGCTCGGGATGCTGTTCCTTTGCCCGTTTGCGCGCAAGGGTCGCTGCAACCTCCATGGGGGGCAGCATGTGCATCACGTTGTCATTGAGCGAGGGGAAGCGCAGGGCTATGAGGCGCACGACTACCGGGCATGCGGAGCTGATGACAGGGAGCCTGATGCCCTCCGTCTTGAGGTACTGCCTGGTGTAGGCACTCACAAGCTCGGCGGCCTTGGAGACCTCGAACACATCGTCAAAGCCGATTCTGAGCAGCCCATCCAGCACATAGTCAACGTCGTCAAGGTTGTCGAACTGGCCGTAGAGCGACGGTGCGGGCAGGGCGATCTTGTAGCGGAAGCGCTCCATGTCCTCGAGCTTGCCGACCACGGCCTTCTTGGCCTGGTTTTCGCAGACGCGTATGCACTCGCCGCAGTCGATGCAGCGAGCCTCGTTGATTTTTGCATGCCCGTCGGAGATGCGAATAGCCTCCGTCGGGCACCTCCTGAGACAGGTTGTGCAGCCGGTGCACCTATTGACATCCAGCCGCACTGAGTGCTCGTATGTGCTGCTCGCCATCAAATCCCCCTCTACCCGTGGCGATTGGCTAGAGGTACACGTACATCGTGATGGTGGTTCCAACGCCGACCATGGTGTCGATTTCCATCGTGTCGGTGTAACGCTTCATGTTGGGAAGTCCCATGCCCGCGCCAAAGCCCAAGGAACGAATCTGGTCCGTAGCAGTCGAGAAACCCTCCTGCATCGCCTGCTCGATGTTGGGGATGCCCGGTCCCTTGTCTGCCAGGATGATTTCGATGTAATCCTCAGAAACGATGACATCGGCCGTGCCGCCGTTGGCGTGAATCACCATGTTGATCTCGCCCTCGTACATGGCGATAGATACACGGCGGATGGTAGCCGCAGGCACGCCAAGCTGGCGCAGGTTCTTCTTGACTTGCGTGGACGCTTGGCCGGCGGACGCGAAGTTCTCTCCGTCTACATCAAAATGGAAGATAAGGGGCTCAGACATGAATGGCCTTCCCAATGAGTCCGTTGGCGTACAGCGTGCCGCAAGCCTCGTACATGCGCTTGTCCGTTGTCATGACGACTATGTCGTCATCCTCTGCCATGGACACCATGATGTCGCTCGGCATCTTGTCACGGACGAACACGATGCACACCATGTCCATCATCTCGGCCGTTCTGATGACCTGTGGATTGCACAGGCCGGTGAGCAGCACTGCCTGGTCCTTGACGTATTTGAGGACGTCGCTCATCATGTCGCTTCCGCAGGCGGTGAAGACCTCCTGGTCGAGGCTATCCTCACAGCACAGAACCTCTGCGTCCAGAAGGTCCCTGATCTCAGAGATTTTCATGTTTCTCGTCTCTTTACGCGCGATGGGTCTATCGGACTCGACGCCTAGGCGTACTTGGCCAGGATGTTGTCCACGTCATCGGGAACGAGACGGCCGTAGACCTCCTCGTTGACGGTGAGGACGGGTGCCAGGCCGCATGCGCCGATGCAACGGCAGGCCTCGAGCGAGAACTTCTCGTCGGGAGTGCACTCGCCGACATCGATGCCGAGCTTCTCCTTGAGGCGCTCGAGGACGTCGCCGGAACCCTTGACGTAGCAGGCGGTGCCGAGGCAGACGGAGATGTTGTACTCACCCTTGGGCGAGAGTGCGAACTGGGCATAGAACGTTGCCACGCCGTAGACCTTCTCCAGAGGCACGCCCATTCCGTCGGCGATCATCTCCTGCACCTCGATGGGCAGGTAGCCGTAGATGTCCTGTGCCTTCTGCATGACGACCATGACGTTGCTCTTGTCATGGCAGTTCTCGGCGATGACAGCCTTGAGCTGGTCTTCCTGCTCCTTCGTTCCCTTGAAGGGCAGCTTGCTGATCTTTTTTTGCATGTAATCGAACCCCCTAAATCCGACAGTTCAAGCAAAACCCCGTAACTTTGCATCATACCAGATTGGCAATTGGTCGCTTCCGTGCTGGGTCAGACGCCTCGCTTAACACACGGCATGTGACGGGGTTCGGGAGGGCGTGGCAAGGCTCGCGCTGTCCGACGCGAATGCCGCCGGACTGCCTTACCGAGTCAGAGAAAAGCAGCCCTGGCTGTCGCGTGCACGACGCGTGCGTTTCAGTATCATGATGCCTGGTAATCCGTTGGATTGAATGGAGGCTGCCATGCCGGGCAAGCGCACCGACGTCATCTCCTGGGACGAGTTCTTCATGCGGGTGGCCATTGCGGCGAGCATGCGCAGCAAGGACC
>CAMYZR010000199.1 GCA_947303905.1 uncultured Atopobiaceae bacterium | reverse complement strand
GGAGGTTGCAGAGGCGTCCTTCGCGCCGGTGCAGGCAACGCCGGAAGCGCTTGGCACCCCCGACCTCTGGAAGCTCGAGACCGAGCTCGACGACTGCACGGGCGAGGCCCTCGGCAACGTCTGCGAGCTGCTGTATGCGGCGGGAGCCCTCGAGGTGCACCACCTGCCCGTCTTCATGAAGAAGAACCGTCCGGGCTATCAGATCGAGGTGCTCTGCTCCGCCGGGCTCATCCACGTCCTCGAGAACGTGATCTTCGAGAACACCACCACCATTGGCATCCGTCGCTGTCCGGAGTGGCGTACGGCCCTGCCGCGCGAGGCGCGTGAGATCCAGACCGAGCTCGGTGCGATCCGCGTGAAGGTGGTGACGCTTCCGAGCGGCATCGCGCGCGCATATCCCGAGCATGACAGCATTGCCGCAATCGCGAAGGAGCACGGCGTGTCGTATCAGGATGCGCTGCGTACGGCGATCGTCGCAATCGAGTCGCAGCTCTAGCGGGCATCCGAACGCCTGACATATGGGATGGCATGATATGAGAGGGGCTTCCGCACGTGCGGAAGCCCCTCGTCGCATCGGTTGTCGCTCAGGTCCTACAGCCCCTGCAGCTCGTCCACCTCGCGCAGCAGGTCAAGCCCGCGCTCGTGGAACATGAGCGCCTGGCTGTGCTGCACGAAGGACTCCGAGCCGTGTGCGCTCACAAAGCGCATGAACACCGGGTCCACGGCGAGATGCGAGGCAAAGATCAGCATCTCCTGGCCGTCGCCGTAGCAGCGGTCGAGGAAGGAGAGCGCCGCATCGAGGTGCGAGCTCACGGTGCCCACGCGCGCCGCGAGCTCGCGGGCTGCCGCATTGAAGGGCTCGCGAGCTGCGGCAAAGGCATGCTCCGCGCCCACCCTCGATGCGGCCCACTGGGCCACCTGTGCGCGGATACGCTCCCAGAGCTGCGCCTTCTCCACCGTCTTGAGCTGCGTGGCCGCACTGGAGGAGCCCTTCGCGAGCGCCTCCTCGGCAGCCTTGCGCGCCTTGTCTGCGAGCTGCTCGACCACAGACGGCCCGTCAAAGCCCTCAAGCTGCTGCCTGTTGCCGGCGAGCTCCGTTCGTATCGCGCGAAGGGCGCCTTCGGTGGCCTCCACGTCGTGGGTCTCGTCCACCAGGGCATCAAGCAGAAGGTTGACCAGGGCGATGCGCTCGTCGAACGGGGCCATGCGCGCGCGACGCTCGATGGCGTGGCCGGAGGTCCCCGCCAGGATGTCGCCCACCTTGTAGTCGTCGTGGTACTTGGCAAAGAGGTCGTAGTAGAGGGAGAAGTCCTCGGCGGTCTCGCTGTCCTGCAGATACTGGGCGACGAGCGCCTGCGAGACGTTCATGTCCTCGTGCTCGTAGGCGACGAGCATCCGCGAGAGGTCCTCCCACCCACGGGCGGTCACGATGCGGGCGCCACTCACGGCGGCGCGTACCTTGTAGAAGTTCTTGGGCTTGTTGGCGAGGTAGGTGGTGATGGCAGGATGCACGCCGTGGGCGATGGCGTAGTCCATCCACACGTCGAGGTCGGGCTCGATGTCGATCTTCTTCATGCGGTCCATCATGGCGGGGTCGAAGTCGCGTGCGGCGCGGTTGTACTCGGGCGGGTTTCCCGCGCAGACGATGACCCAGCCCATCGGAAGCCGATGCTGGCCGAAGGTCTTGTACTGCAAGAACTGCAGCATGGCGGGGGCGAGGGTCTCGCTTGCGCAGTTGACCTCGTCCAAGAAGAGCACGCCCTCGGCTATGCCGGACTCCTCGATGGCATCGTGGGTCGCCGCGATGATCTCGCTCATCGTGTAGCGGGAGACCTTGTAGCTCCTGCCGCCAAACTCGTCGTCGTCGATGTAGGGCAGGCCGAGCGCGCTCTGCCGCGTGTGGTGGGTGATGGAGTACGAGACGAAGTTGATGCCCAGGCGCTCGGCGATCTGCGCGACGATGGCGGTCTTGCCGATGCCCGGAGGGCCCATCAGGATGAGCGGTCGCTGCATCTCGAAGGGTATGCGCAGAAGGCCGTGCTCATCGCGCGAGAGATATGCGCGAATGGCCCCCTCGACCTGCTCGGTTGCCTTTCTGATGTTCATGTCCGCTCCTTGCTGTCTTGGCTTGTGCCGTCGTTGTGCCGGATGCTTTGCTAGTACACGCTCATGCTCTCGAATGCGCCGGGGTGCAGCGTCACCTGAATCGCCCAGGGAGGCACCAAGTCCGGCCGATGGTCCTCGTCGTAGAAGACAAACGCGCACTTGTACGGGGGCATGCGTTCCGGATAGATGCCCCAGCCGTCGGTGAAGTACACCAGCCCCTGGAGGTCGTCGAACTCGCCGGAGTGCCTGAGTTCCTGCACGTAGCGGAAGGCGGGCCTGAAGTCCGTGCCACCGAATCCGCGCAGCTTGATGTTGTGCCTCCAGCGGTCGAGGTCGGCGAGCGAGGTGATCTTGGTGTCGCTCTGCACGCGCGCGTCCGCCTGGATGATGTGGATGTTGGTCTTGGCAAAGAAGCCGCCCTCGCTGGTGAGCACGTCGAAGGTCGCGTCCACAAACTCCTGCACCACCTTCGCGCTGACCGAGCTCGAGGTGTCGATGACGATGACAAAGTCTCGGATGCGCTTCTCGCTTCGGTATTCGAGCGGCTCGATGAGTGGCATGTTGCGATAGAGCTCGAGGCCATAGGTGTAGAAGACGTAGTCGAACTCGTCGTCGGAGAGACGCATGTCCTCGTGCTCCACGGCAAACTGGCGCAGGAACTCGCGGTAGTCCACGCGCTCGTGGGAGCTGACGGAGAGCTCGCGCATGAGGTTGTTCAGTCCCGACCCACGCGTGCGCGAGAGGGTTTCGAGGTCGACGCGCATGCTCTTTGCCGCACGGCTCCACGCCTCCTCGGAACGCGAGCGTTCCGCATCGGAGAGCGGGGCGCGCGACTTCGAGCCGTTTCGCGGTGCCGTACGCTCCTGCGAGCCGTCTTGGCTGTCGTCGGAGGCCTCCTGGTGGTCGCCAGGGCCGTACTGGTCTTTGCCCTGCGTGTCATCACCCTGCTCGGTCTCGGTCTTGGCAAACGAGGTGCCTTGCAGGGGCGGAGAGCCCGCCTCGCCCTCGGCGCCATCTGGCTGCGGCTGCGCGGAGGCGCCGCCTCCCTGGTCAGGCGTCTGGGATGACGGCCAGAGGCCATGGTCGTCCACGTGAAAGAGCGGGCTCCACCGTTGGCGGACGCCGTCATAGGAGCCATCGCGGATGGCCCGATAGAGTCGCTCGGTCGAGACCGGCCCGCCAAAGTCCTTGGCCAGCTGCTTGAAGACCGCCTCCTCGCTAGCGCCTCGCTGGCCCTCGCGTGTGCCGACGACCTCGGTCACGAGGCTCTCGGCCACGATGTCGGCGGCGAGGTCCCAGGACGGGCCGTCCACCGACGAGCTCACAAAGGGATGCAGCAGGATGCAGTGCGCGAGGACGTGCATCAGGTCGTGGACGGGGGCGCACCTCGTGCGCGAGAAGGCGCGAAGCAGCTGCTGGGCGTCGACATAGAGGGACTTGCCGTCGCAGGCAAGGGGTTCGTCTTGGGTGGCGGGCTGCGGGTCGAGCAGGCCGATCGATGACGAGAGGAAGGGGTTGTCGGCGACGATGAGGCCACGTGCGAGGTCGATGACGCGCACGGCGAGGTCCCAGGTGCGTCCGTCGGATGCCATCGGCTGGTCGTGTGTGAGTTGGTCGGTCATGGCGTACCCCTACAGCAGCAGGTCGGAGAGGTCATCGAGACCGGCGAGGCCACCTTGGTCGTCGTCTGCAGCGGCAGGCTCGCCACCGCGCGGACGATGCGCCAGCAGCCATGCCGCTGCCTGCGCATGGCCTGCCTCGGAGGCCGCGAGCATCGCGACGTCCACGTTTGCCGCGGTGAGCGTGTCCGACCAGCTTGCGAGCCGGCTGAGCTCCGCCATGCGTCCCGCCCTTGCGAGCACCAGGAGCAGCGTGCCATTGAGCCTCTCGTCACCTGGCCTGAGGCGGGGCACCATCTGCGCCACCAAGTCGACGTCGCCTTGCAGCCACCTGAGCGTGTCGAGCCGCTCGAGGAAGACGTCTGGCGCCTCGTCGCAGACAAACTCGACGATTCTCGGGTGCACCTTCGGGACGATGAGGTTGCCTAGGATGAGGCG
>CAMYZR010000198.1 GCA_947303905.1 uncultured Atopobiaceae bacterium | reverse complement strand
TGTCGAATCGGCAGGACCATGGGCACCGCCGCGAGTACCATTGAAGCCAACGACATACCTTCTCTTGCAAGGAGGCTCCCATGAGAATCGCAATGGCAAACGACCACGCCGGCACCCGCCTGAAGAACGAGATCAAGGCCTGGCTCGAGTCCGAGGGTCACGAGGTCGTCGACTTCGGCACCTACGACGAGGAGGGCTGCGACCTCTCCGACTTCATCTATCCCGCCTCCAAGGCAGTCGCCACCGGCGATTGCGAGCGCGGCATCTTCGTCGACGGCGTCGGCTACGGATCCGCCATGATCGCCAACAAGTTCCGCGGCGTCTTCGCCTGCGTCTGCCAGGACCCGGTATGCGCCGAGCTCGCCCGCCAGCACAACGACGCCAACGTGCTCTGCATCGGCGGAAAGATCATCGGCCCCGTGCTCGCCATGGCCATCGCCAAGACCTGGATGGCGACCGAGCCGCTCACCGCCGAGCGCTACGCCAACCGCCGCCGCAAGGTTGCCGCCATCGACGAGGAGCGCACCGTCGCCCTGTAGGCACCACGCCACACGACCGCCAACGCAAGGCCCCGACGCGTCGGGGCCTTTTTGGTAGCCGGCTGTCCTGGGAGAGGTCAGCCCTCCAGCTCGCCGCCGTGATGCTCGAGGCACCAGTTGAGGTAGACGATGTGCGCCGTGGTGACGATGACGCTCTGCAGGACATGCTGCTCGAAGGTGGCGTCCTCCGGATAGAGCTCCGGACTCTCGAGCTCGCCCATCAGGTAGCCCAGCATGCTCTCGAAGCGTAGGCAGAAGCTGTCGTAGGCGGCCTGGGCAGAGTAGGTCCGCTTCTGCATGTCAAAGAGCTTGCGGATGTGGTCCAGCGAGAGGACCTGCTTGTTGATGGTGAGAAAGATGAGGTAGCCGATCTGGTCGGCAAAGTACTGCTTTTTGATGGGGCGATCGATGAAGCCCTGCTTGACGTAGTTGCTGAGCATCGACGGGGTGATCGAGACACGCTCCAACGGGGCGAGCACCTGGTTGATGTAGGTGATGGTCTGCTCGAGATAGAGCCCAAAGTTGGGGAGCTCCTCGTACCGAGGAAGCCTGAAGCCATACAGGCCATTTCGCTCGTCCATCATAGCTCCATCACCCTTACGCCCGATACGTAGTAATATATCACTTAAGCGGTTTATCAAAAACCAATAAGCTAATACTAGACAACTCTGAGCCCGATGGAGGCAGAAGTGAAGTTCAAGATCGTTGCGGACTCCGCTGCAGACATGACCGAGATGTCCGGAGACGTCCCCTTTTCGTTCGTCCCGCTGTACATCATCGTTGACGGACGCGACTACACCGACAACGAGGAGCTCGACACCGAGATTCTTCAAGAGGCGCTGGTAATGGGCAAGTCGTCCTCGTCCGCCTGCCCCTCTCCCGAGGACTGGCTCAGCGCCTTCGAGGACGCCGAGTACGTCTACTGCGTCACCATCACGAGCGGGCTCTCCGGCTCGTACGCCTCTGCCGAGCTGGCAAAGAACATCTACGAGGAGCAGTTCCCCGGCCGCAAGGTCTACCTGATCGACTCGCTGGCCACCGGCTCCAAGATGGTCCTTTTGTGCTACAAGCTGCGCGAGCTCATCTCCAAGGACCTTGACCCCGACGAGATCTTCAAGCAGGTCATGGAGTACCACAAGCAGTGCTACCTCTACTATGCCCTCGCGAGCTTGGACAACATGGCCAAGAACGGCCGCGTCAACCCGATTCTGGCCAAGGGCCTGCAGGTGCTCGGCATCCGCATCGTGGGTACGGCGGACGAGGAGGGCCACCTCAAGCCGCTCGGCAAGAGCCGTGGCGACAAGAAGACCATCAGCGCCCTAATCGGGCAC
This sequence comes from uncultured Atopobiaceae bacterium, assembly GCA_947303905.1. Taxonomy (GTDB): domain Bacteria; phylum Actinomycetota; class Coriobacteriia; order Coriobacteriales; family Atopobiaceae; genus UBA1367. Next base: position 2,309 of record CAMYZR010000198.1, on the reverse strand, counting down.
ATGCGCGCCTGCCTGTACCACGGCGACCCGATCGTCATCACGCACCACAACAACGCGGCCTGCGCTGCCGCCCTGCGCGACACCATCATCAAGGAGTTTGGCACCGAGTCGGTCGAGATTCGTCCCACGCGCGGTCTGTGCAGCTACTATGCCGAGCCGGGCTCGATCCTGGTGGGCTTTGACGTCTAGGACACAACACCCTGCACATGCTGGGCGCCTCGGGCTGAGCACCGTCTCACCCGAGGCGCCTTTTCGTTGGCTGCAAGACGTTGGGGCAACCCCTTTTGTCTCACGAGCGTGCCAGGTCCATGCAGAACGTGGTGCCGGCCCCGTCAGCGTACTCCCCCAGCTTCTCGAAGCCCATGTGCCTGTAGAAGCCGATGGCGCGCTCGTTTGACGACGCCACGCCGAACACCACACCACGCACCCCATCGGCACGAAGACGGGCGAGCAAGGCCTCGATGAGCATGCGGCCACCACCTCGGCCCGTGAACCCCTCGGCTATGTCGATGTGCAGGTGCGCCGGATACGAGTCCGCCACGCTCTCGTAGAAGTCCAGCTCCTCTGCCGCCTGCTGCTCGAAGTCAGGGCCCAGTGCCGCGATGCGCCTGCGATGACCCTCGAAGGCGCGACGCCACGCATGGGCATCCTCGGCGGCAAACACGTATCCGCGTGCCACACCGTCATCATCGAGCAGCATGTAGGCGACGCCCAACTCGAGGTATGCGTCGCAGTACATGAGCAGCGTGAACGCCTTTTGTGCCTCGCTCTCGCGGGCCTCATCGCCGGCTTGGTCAAGGCATATGGCACGTAGCTCATCCGCATGCTCGGGGGTATAGGCAACGACGCGCATGGTCATCTCCTTTCCTACGACACCGACAGGGCATCCCGCTCGATCCGCCAGGTCACCTGCGTGATCGCGCTCAGCAGCACCTCGTCGTGAGAGACGAGCAAAAGCGCCCCCGGGAACGCCCCGAGCATACGCTGCAACGCCTCGATGGAACCCAGGTCCAGGTGGTTGGTCGGCTCGTCCATGATGATGAGCTCCGGACGATCGAGAATCCCGATGGCCAGCATGAGCTTGCGCATCTCGCCGGGACTCGTGGCATCACCCTCGAGCAGGCGCTTGGGCTCGGAGTTGAGCTGGGCCACGATGGAGAGCACCCTTCCCCGTTCGTCACTGCGGAGCCCGCGCAGGCGCGCGTACGCCTCCCGCTGCTGCCCGTCGCTTGGCTCCTGCGGGATGTAGAGCGTGCGCACGCCGGCAGGCAGATGCGCGACGAGGTGCCTGACCAGCGTCGTCTTGCCGCAGCCATTGTCGCCCACAAGTCCGATGTGGTCGTTGCGGCCGATATAGAGCGGCGGCACGTCAAGGCGCCTCTCCCCCAGCCGTAGGGCACAGGCCTCCAGCCGTACGAGCACGGGCCGTCTGCCCGGCGTCGCGTCGAACCAGACGTCACCGTCATAGCGCTTCTCGACGCGCATCTGGTCAAGCCTCTCGGACGCACGCGCAAGGCGCGCCTCCATCACGCCCGCCTGCCTTGCCGCGATGCCATCGGTACCCGAGACAATCGCGGCGCGCTTCTTGTGTCGCGCGTTGCTGTCATGCTTGTCGATGCCCGCAAGGCTCTTCTTGCCCTCCTTGCGAGCCGCCACCTCGCGCCGGCGCTGCGCCTCGCGCTCGATGCGCTTCTTCTCGCGACGGGCATCCTCGCGGACTCGAAGGCTGCTCTCGCGCTCGACTGCCGCCTGACCGGCGGCCCGAGAATAGCCTCCCGGCCGCATGACGGCGGTCCCGTTTGCCACAAAGAGGCATTGCCCGCACAGCTCGTCGAGCAGCGTGCGGTCATGCGAGATGAGGATGCCAATGCCATCGAAATCGTCCAGCGCGTGGAAGACCTCTGCTCGCGTGGTGGCGTCCACGTGGTTGGTTGGCTCGTCCATCACGAGCACGTCTGGTCTGGTCCAGAGTGCGCAGGCCACCTGAAGGCGCTTCTGCTGGCCACCTGAGAGCGAATCGTAGCGCCATGGCCAGTCGTCCTCGAGGTCGAGCACCTGCCTCAGATGAACCGCAAGCCGATCGTAGGCCACGGCAAAGTCTTCCAGGTTAGCGGGTGCGATGGTCGCGTCCTGCGCACAGTAGGCGCTCACTAACCGTGGGCCAACGCTGCCCTCATCTGGCCTGATGAGCCCACAGGCGATCTTCGCGATGGTCGTCTTCCCGCAGCCGTTGTCGCCCACGACGCCGGTCCAACCCTCTGGGAAGGTCGCCGATACCCCACGCAGGATGGGCTCCTCCGCCTGGGGAT
>CAMYZR010000197.1 GCA_947303905.1 uncultured Atopobiaceae bacterium | reverse complement strand
CATCGATGCAATGCGTCCCGAGGCCATTCAGATGGCAGACCTCACGCTGCGCGCCGCAAAGGAGCTCGAGGAGCTCTTTGCTCACTTCGAGAACTTCAAGAAGGATCCCGTGGTGCGCGAGAAGATGCATACCGTGGGCACCATTGAGGACGAGGGCGACGTCGTCTCACGCCAGGGTCTGGCGAACATCTTCCACGAGCACATCGACGCGGTCGAGGTTCTCAAGTGGAAATCGTTGCTCGACACCATGGAGAACACCGTCGACTCCTGCAAGGGCGTTGCGAACGTCGTCCGCAGCGTGCTCATGAAAAATGCTTAGCCCGCTGCTGCTTGGCGTGCTTGCGTCCGCCATTGTCTTCGAGTTCATCAACGGTTTCCACGATACGGCCAACACCATTGCCACGACGGTCTACACGCGAGCCCTACCGGTTCGCACCGCCATTCTCATGTCCGCGGGCATGAACTTCATTGGCGCCCTGACCAGCGAGAAGGTGGCCATGACCATCGCTCATGGCCTAGTCAATGTCCCTCTTGAGCTTTACGTCATCCTGGCCGCGCTCCTCGGTGCCATCATCTGGGACCTCGCCACCTGGTGGTTCTCCATCCCTTCGAGCTCCAGTCACGCGCTTATCGGTAGTCTCATCGGCGCCACCATGATGTTCACGGCAAGCGTTGGCACGGTCGAGTGGAGTGGCGTCTGCGAGAAGGTCGTCATTCCGCTCTTCACCTCTCCGCTCATCGGTTTCTGCATCGGCTTCCTGCTAATGAAAGTCCTGCTCGAGGCGTTCGCGTACTGGCATCCCGCCCGTGCGAGCAAGCTCTTCCATAAGCTGCAGATTGCCTCGTCGCTGGTCATGTCCTACAGCCACGGCAACAACGACGCCCAGAAGACCATGGGCATCATCACGCTGGCGCTCATCGCGTCGGGCGTGCTGCCCGAGGGCTCCGGTGTGACAAAGCTAGACACCGCTCTGGGATTCGCAGCCCAGGTCTCGTCCGCCGTGGCCATCGAGACCATGACCGCGCTGGGTGCCCCGGTCTCCACCACGCAGGTGCTGACCACCTCTATCATGGGCGCGGGCTCCGTGCGCGGCGCCAAGAAGGTCAAATGGGGCATGGCGGGAAGCATCTTCACTGCCTGGGTGGTCACGCTTCCGGCGACCATCGTCCTTGGCGGCCTTTGCGCGTTCATCATCGGTCTTGTGATGTAGAGCACCGACCAATCGCTGGGATTTCGCGCGTCTCGGTTGGCTTGCGCCAGCTGAGACGCGCGTCGCTTTGCGCGTGCAGTATGCTCTTGGTGCGTCTTGTAGACGCAAGCCGAGTGAGAGGACAGGCCATGAAGTACCGCAATGACCGCTATGGAAACCCGCTCTCCATCCTTGGCTATGGCTGCATGCGCTTCTCGCGCAAGGGGGCGGGCATCGACTACGACAAGGCCGAGCGCGAGCTGCTGCGCGCCATTGAGCTGGGTATCAACTACTTTGACACGGCTTTCGTGTATCCGGGCTCCGAGGAGCTGCTGGGCGAAGTGCTCGAGCGCAACGCCGCGCGCGACAAGGTGCATATCGCTACCAAGCTGCCGCAATATCTCGTACGTAACGCAGCCGCCATCGACCGCTTCTTCGACGAGGAGCTGAGGCGCCTGCGCACCGACCACATCGACTACTACCTGATGCACATGGTAACCGACCCCGCTCAGTGGGAGAACCTGCGTCGGCTTGGCATCGAGGACTGGATCGCAGAGAAGAAGGCGGCAAGCCAAATCGGACAGATCGGCTTCTCGTTCCACGGGTCGGCGGATGCATTCATCGAGGTGCTCGGCGCCTATGACTGGGACTTCTGCCAGATTCAGTACAACTACCTGGACGAGCATACGCAGGCGGGGCGGCGTGGCCTCATGGCCGCTGCGGAGCGCGGCATCCCGGTGGTCATCATGGAGCCGCTGCGCGGCGGCAAGCTTGTCGACCTCATGCCAGAGGAGGGCAAGCGGCTTATCGCCGAGAGCCCGCGTGGTTGGAGCGCGGCGGAATGGGCCTTCCGTTGGCTTTGGGATCAGAGCCAGGTTACCTGCGTGCTCAGCGGCATGAACTCCATCGAGATGCTCGAGGAGAACTGCCGCGTGGCCAGTGAGGTGGAGCCAGGCGAGCTGGGCGAGGAGGACTTTGCCCTGATCGGGCGCGTTGCGCAGGCCATCAATGCTGGCATGAGAGTGGGCTGCACGGGATGCAACTACTGCATGCCGTGTCCCCAGGGCGTGGACATACCGGCGCTTTTCCGCTGCTACAACTATATGTACAGCGAGGGTAAGGCAAGCGGGCGCAAGGAGTACTGGCAGACCGTGTCGCTGCGCAAGGAGAAGGCCTTTGCGCGTCAGTGCGTGGGCTGCGGCAAGTGCGAGCGCCATTGTCCGCAGGGCATCGCCATCCGTGAGCAGATTCACATCGCCGACCGCGAGCTCAGGCCGCTGCCGTGGCGCATCGCCGGCGACATCGCCCGTAACTTTGCGGTGCGCTAATGGTGTGCGTCCTGCGACGTGGTGGGACTCCCCAGCGCCTATAGCAAGCCAAGCACGAAGGCTACGACGCAGCAGAGCGCGGCGACACTCACCATGTTTGCGCCATACCAAGCGGCGACAGCGCCGACGACAAGCGACGCAAGGCCCGCAAGAGGCGTTTCGCAACTCTCGACAATGGCGGGGAAGGTCATCACGGAGAGGGTCACATAGGGCACGTAGTGCAGAAACGACAGCAAGAAGCGATTCTTGAGCGGACTGCGGATGAGCGTGAGGGGCAGAAGGCGGATGGCTACGGTGACGGCGCCCATGACGATGATGCTCAGCCAGATGCGCGCGCTCATGAAGCATCATCTCCCTCTGGGCTCACAGGACAGATCAATGCGGCTGCAGCTGAGATGATAACGGTCAGCACGATGATGCGCGTGCCGCTCGACCACGCCATGGTGAGCGGGATGAGGTGACTCGCAACGTAGCTGGCAACGAAGCTCGCGAGCACGCAGGTGCGAACCACACGGTCGGTGCGGGATGCGGGCATTATGACGGCGAGGAACATCCCGAAGAGCGAGACGGAGAGCGCTGTGACCACGCGTGCGGGAAGCAGCTGCCCCGCGACGATGCCCGCCGAAGTTCCCACGCACCATAGGGGGATGGACGAGAGCATCGCTCCGTACTGGTAGAAGGGCCTGACCTGCGAATGGGCTATAGCGAGTCCGAAGAGCTCGTCGGTCACGCCCAGACCCACCCCGATGCGCTGGGAAAGCGGAGTGCTGTTGGAGAAGCGCTGTGAGAGGGCGGTGCTCATGAGCAGGTAGCGGGCATTGGTGACGAGCGTGCCCAGGGCGATCTCGACATACGAAGCCTGTGCGGCGATCAGCGTGAAGCCTGCATACTCGCCGGCAGACGCGACGGAAAGCAGGCTGGCGATGAAGCCCTGAGTGGCTGTGAGGCCTGCCTCGCGTGCGGCGATGCCGAGCGAGAAGGCCACGGCCAGGTAGCCCAGACCGATGGGAAGGCCGTCACGAAGCCCCTCCCTCATGTCTCTGCCACGGCTCTGTGCTGCGGCCTGCGTGCTGCGTTGGCTCACATTGTCTCCTTTGCGCCACCTGCCAAAGTGCCACGGAACCAGCCCACGGCACGAGCAACCAGTATAGCAGCGTGCCACCGCACCTCACTGGGCAGCGGTGGCACTGCGGCGTCTTTCGAGAAGACGACTACATCTGTCGTTGTGTCCTTACGCCTGCTCCTGGATGAAGTCGACAAACGCATTGCGCTCCTCGAGGGTCTTGGCGCGTGCGACGTAGAAGTCGTTGCCCAGGTCATCGGAGAGGACGTCTGGCATGCGGCCCTGCATGCAGATGATGTTGCCGAAAGCATCCATGATCTCCTGATGCGTGTGCACATAGCTATGGCAGTCGCGGCGGCAGGCGTATGTGCCGTAGTAGCACTCCCCGTCGCTTCCGTGTGTCGTGGTATCAGTGGTGACCATGTCAGCCCAGATCTGGTACACGTCAGCGGAGTGGGCGAAGTTGATGAAGTCTGGGGTGTATCCGCCTGGCGCTCGCACGTTGACCTCAAGGCCCACGTAGTCGCCCTTCTTGCCCAACCCCGGCTTGTCGGCCGTGAGGCGGAAGAACTCCATGTGCACGAAGCGCCTCGTGATG
>CAMYZR010000196.1 GCA_947303905.1 uncultured Atopobiaceae bacterium | reverse complement strand
ATTAGGGACGCACAATCACAATATGTTCTATAATTTACTCCCAGCTGAATGGAAAGTGGTTTTCAGCCTGGATGCCCCACACTGAAAACCATTTCCAAGTGCAAGCCGTCAACCATTGGGGAGACTGACCGTCCTTTCTTCAGAACTAGCCTAAACTTGGCCTAATCAGACAAGTTCCCTCGCTGCAGGAGATCGCATGGCACTGTTGGACGCGCTGAAGCGCAAGAACGGATTCACCGATACGGAAGAGGCTCTAGCAGACTACATCCTCGAGCACACCGACGAGGTCGCCGAGATGAAAATCGGCGCCCTCTCCGCCGCAGCACACACTTCCAACGCTGCCGTGGTACGTCTGTGCCGCAAGGTCGACCTCGATGGCTATCGGGACTTTCGCATCACGCTCGCACGCGAGCTCGAGCGAGCACGTTCCCACGTATTCGACGTCAATCCCGACAAGCCTTTCATCGAGGGCGCCAACACCCGCGACATCCTCAGCTCCATCGCCGCGCTCTCTCGTCAGGCCCTTGATGCTTCCTACGAGATGGTGAACGCAGCTGACGTTCGCAAGGCCGCACGGCTCATGCAGTGCGCACGCCATATCGCCTACTATGCCCTCGGCGACACGGCCATCACGGTCGAGGGGTTCTCCAATCTGTTGCTCAAGCTGGGCATCATGTGCACGAACGGCGTACCGCACGACGATGCGAACATCGTCACCCAGATGCTTGACGCGCGCGACCTCGCCATCGTGGTCACGCACTCGGGCGCACTGGCGGACTTGTACCCTGGCACCATCAAGAACCTGCGCAAACGAGGCTGCAAGATGGTGCTCATCACAGCCAACCAACTGCTGGTGAACCGACTCGCCGGAACCGACTGCGTCATCCTTATTCCCGAGGGCGAGACACGTTCGGGACGGGTGGCCACCTTCTTCTCTCAGGAGTGCATCCGATACGTGCTCAACTGCATCTATAGCGAGGTCTTTGCCCTCAACTGGCAGGAGAACGTGAGCAGGATTGATCGCTACTGGCAGTCAGATCAACACGCAGAATAAAGCAACGCGTAGCCAGCTGCATGCCCTGCCAGCTGGCTACGCGTCATAGGTTCTTGTAAGGGAGAGCCCTACGCCTCGTCAGCCGGGAACACGACGCCGCTTTCGTAGCGGATGGTGTTCTGCACGCGGCTCACCACGAGGGATTCGTCGAGCTGGCGGTAGCACTCGTCCAGGTCACCCTCGTTCTGCTGGCGCAGGAACTCGCGGAACTCGCCCTCCCACATGATGGGCAGCGAGAGGTCGTAATGCTCCTCGGTGCCGTCGTTGAGGCGCAGCGTTATGGCACCGCACTGGTTGGGCTGGGAGTTGCTCACGATGTAGCCGTCGGTGCCCTGAATCTGACACACGCATGGCGCTCCGCAGTCCTTGGAGCAGATGTTGACCGCATGGAAGCCGTCGTACTCCAGCACCGCAACGCCACTCGTATCGATGCCACGCTCGATGTTGGGTAGATAGGTAGCACTCTTGGGCTCGCCAAAGAGACCGATGGTGAAGGTGAGGGTGTACAGTCCCAAGTCCATGATGGCACCGCCAGATTTGGCGGGGTCGAAAGCGGGCAGCACCTCACCTGCGCGGAAGGCGTCGTAGCGGCTGGAGTACTGGCTGTAGTTGACGAAGGCCTGCTTGACGGTGCCGATTCTGGGCAGCAGCTCGTCACGAATAAGCTTGAAGTTGGGTTGACGCGTGGTCACGACAGCCTCCCAGAGGAAGCGTCCTTCCTCACGAGCGATGTCGGCGAGCTTCTGAGCCTCCTTGTAATTGGAGGCCAGCGGCTTCTCGCACACCACGTCCTTGCCAGCGCGGAGTGCCGCCTCACTCACGGCATAGTGCAGGAAGTTGGGCACGGCCACGTAGACGGTGTCGACGTTGGGGTCGTCCATCATCTTGTGATAGTCATCGTAACGGCCAGCCGCACCATACTGGTCCGCCAGCTCGTTGACCTCATCCATCGAAGTGGGCGTGCCGGCAACGGCCATCACCTCGATGCCCCAGCTCTTCATGTTGGGAGCGACCCAGCGTACGATGGCACCAGTTCCGACGATTCCGACCTTCATGACCTACCCCTTTCCTTGAGTTTCGACAATCGCATTGTCGCGCATGGCAAGCGTGTTGTGGCGGTATTTGTGCGACACGGGAAACAAAGTTCAGGAATCAGTGCTTAATGGTACATGGGACGGGAACGTAGTTACAAGGTGTGTGCGAACAGGAGAGGAGCTGGAACTCGTTTTCCGTACGCACCATGGAGGGCACGCTCACCCTGAAACTGGTATCCACTTTGACAACTCTGGCACAAAACACCATTTCACTTCGTATACCTTATGTTTAAGCAAAGAATACTGGGTTAGGAGCAGCTCATGGCAGACCGCATCTTGAACATCGGCTTCATCGGCAACGGCAAGGGTTCCAACCGCTACCACATGCCCTTCTCGCTGGCATTGCCCGAGAAGTTCCGCATCGAGACCGTGTACGCGCGCCATCTGGGCGGTCCGTGGCCCGAGGTCCCTGGTGTGGAATATACCACCGACATCGACGTCTTGCTCTCCGACCCCGAGATCGACATCGTCGAGATCAGCACACCGCACTTTACGCACTACGCGCTCACCAAGCAGGCGCTCGAGGCTGGCAAGCACGTGGTCTGCGACAAGGCCTTTGTCGGCACTGTCGCCGAGGCTGAGGAGCTCTTTGCCCTGGCCGAGGCCAAGGGCGTCACGGTGCAGTGCTACCAGAACCGCCGCTTTGACTCCGATTTTCTGACCGCCAAGAAGGTCATGGAGTCTGGCAAGCTGGGAGAGGTCTTTGAGGTCGTCACGCACTACGACTACTGGCGTGAGGAGTACCTGCGCTATGCAAAGGAAGGCTCCTTTGACCGCCTGATGGGCATCTGCTACGGTCATGCCTGCCACAGCGTCGACCAGCTCATCAGCTGGTTTGGCATTCCCGACCGCTGGCACGTAGAGACTCGTCAGCTCTACGGCGAGGGTCATCCCGAGACCTTCTACGACTTCGATCTCTACTACGACGAGCTTGGCATCAAGGCCACCGCGGCATCCAACTATCATGCGGCCATCCAGCGTCCGAGCTTTGAGATCTACGGTACGCGCGGCACCTTCATCAAGGTGTAGAAGGACCAGCAGGAGCGCGACCTCAAGAAGTTCTATCTGCCCGCCGGTCATCCCGACTTTGGCCTGGACACCCCCGAGCAGTGGGGCACCCTGCGCTACTACGATGAGGACGGCACCATGCACGAGGAGCGTGTGGAGACCGTGCGCAGCACCTACAGTGGCTTTTACGAGGCTCTCTACGAGACGGTCGCCAACGGCGCGCCTGTGCTCGTGAAGCCCGAGGAGACCATCGCCCAGCTGCGCATCCTCGAGGAGGCCACCGAGGGCCTGAAGTAAGGCTCGCACAAAGCCCGATGATTCTAAATTGCGGTTTGGGGATACTCTCCAGACCGCAATTTCCTTTACTCGCCGAGGGTCGTGGCGCGCTCGATGACCTCGTGCGGCACCACGATGTGCTCCTGGGAGACGGACTCCCCGCGCAGCATTGCGAGCAGCGCCTCTACCCCGCGCTCTGCCATCTCGCCCGTGTTGCGGCGCACGGTAGAGATGCTCGGAGTCGACACGCGAGAGTAGATGGAATCGTCCATGCCGATCACCCGAATCTCGTGGCCCACGTCCACCCCACTCGCCTTGAGCGCATTGACCACGCCCAGAGCCACGCGATCGCCCAGAGCAACCACGCCATCGAAGGAATAGCCCGCATCAAGGCACTCGTCCACGAGCTGCCCAGCCTCGATAAGGCTCGTCTGCCTGTGCGGGCCCTCCAACACCAGGTTCTTGTCAAGACGGATGCCCTGCTCGTCGAGGTAGCCGTAGTAGCCTGCAGCCTGGTCGTGCTCGGCCGTACGATAGAGCGACGCAGACACGCTCACCAAGGCGATTCTCTCGCAACCGTGCGCATGAAGCGTGGCGGTCATGTCGTAACTCACCTGAGGCATGTCATTGCCCACATACACCTCGCGGCTCATGCCGAGTGCACCGGTGTGGTCGATGTGAACCACGGGAAGATCGGTCGGCAGCTGCATGCGGCTGCGCGTGACGCCACCGATCATCACGATGCCGTCA
>CAMYZR010000195.1 GCA_947303905.1 uncultured Atopobiaceae bacterium | reverse complement strand
ATCATGAAAAGGGAGTACGAGCCATGCCTGAACAGCATCAGACCCATTACAGCGAGTTCTTTACGGTTGATGAAGGGTACTATCCGGAGATCAACCCGGACTCCATCAGAAGCAATCCTGACGGCTGGACGAAGACCTGGGATCTCTACACCAAGATCGGGGTCAGGGCCGTTCCTCTCCTAGTTGACCATATCGTCACGAAGGAGAGCGGCATCCTTGTGCTGCCCGATGGCACCATCTGGCTGCGCGAGAGGGATGGGGCTGACCACAGCACCGAAGGGTTCTATCGGATTGCCGATGATTGCAGCGGACTGGTTGCCGTTGACCCGGTCGATACCAGCCAGGGGATCGACCCGATGAGTCTTCCTGGTGCCGAGATCTACCAGCTGTCAGATCTTCAGGATTCCTCCGGCAGGAGGTTCTACAGTTACACGTTACGGGATCCTTCTGACTAGGTTTAAAGATTTCCGATTCTTTTGAAATCGATAAAACCCGGCGGGCGCCTCATACGTCTAGGGGTTGTAAGGGCAAGGAGACAACCCGAAGGAGACACCATGAACGCCCAGCTCGCACAGCAGATGAGGTCCGCAAACCAGGTCATAAACGAGGCTTATCCCCACTTTGTCAAGGCAGTCGAACTGCAGCAGGAGGCAGACGACGCGGCTGCCAAGACCTACAAGATCCGCAAGTGGCTCTACGTCGTAGGAGCGTTGCTCCTGACTGCAATCCCGATGGTCGGCGTTCCCCTGGCCGTGGCGGCGGGCGTGCTTCTGTACCGCGACTACAAGGGGCGCTTCCACGACGAGGTCGAGGCCGCGCGCGCGGAGGGATATGCCAAGGCTGAGGTGAGCCGCCAGAAGGGCGTCGATATCATGGACGCCCACGAGGACGTGCTCGAAGGTCTCTACGGCGACTACTGCACGCCTCCGGCCACCGAGTATCTGATGAAGATCACGGCAGCGGGGCGCGCCGACACGCTGGGCGAGGCACTGCTCATGTGCGACGACCAGATGCATCGTAGGAAGATCGAGGAGGCCAATGCCGCCGTGGTCGCCGAGCAGCGCAACCAGAGCGAGTCGCTGCGAGGCATCCGCAAGAGCAACGCCATCAGCGCGGTGGCCAACGTCACCAACACCGTGTTCAACATCGCATCCAAGATCTAGGAGTCGGGTGACACACGAGCTCCCGCGGGGCAAGTGTGTCACCCTCCCTTGGCTGTCGCAAACTGGAACATGTTTTATATCTCGACAATTTGAGCGTAGGATGTGACTTGTCCCAAATCGATAGACAGGAACAAGTCATGCCCTTCTCTCCAGGCTTCGACATCACCGCTACCTATGACCCACTCGGTTTTTCCTATGGCCCTGGTATCTTTGGTCCCACGCCCGAGCTGAGGACGCTCGACGCGATCCGCCCCTCGCTCAGGAATCCCTCCTGCGACGGACCCGAGGTGGTCTACGCCATATCAATGGACGTGGGCCGCAAAGAGGATCTCCCGGCCATGGTCGAGCGCAACCTGCTCTACGGTGCGGTCACGTATTCCAAGGGGTTACTCGGTGTCGAGCCCGTCCGCAGCCAGGGTCACATCCACGCCGTGTCGCCCTCTTGCGGTGCGTCGACCTGCGAAGTCTACGAGATCTGGAGCGGTGCGGCCTACATCTACCTGCAGGAGTCGGGAAAGGATCACCCCGGCCGATGCTTTGCGGTTTACGCCAAACCGGGAGACGTGGTCATCGTGCCGCCCGACTGGGTCCATGCCACCATCGTCGGAGACGTGAGCCAAAACCTCACCTTTGGTGCCTGGTGCGTGCGCGACTTCGGCTTCGACTACGCGGACGTGCGTGCGCACGGTGGCATCGCCTGGTTCCCGCAGGTCGAGCCAGATGGCAGGACCGCGTGGACCGCCAATCCGAGCTACAAACCCTCCAAGCTCGACGTGCGCAGGCCGCGCTGCTACACGGAGTTTGGCATCAGGCGAGGCGTGCCCATCTACCAGCAGTTCGTCGAGAACCCTGACCTCTTCCTGTTTGTGTCCAAACCGCAGCTGGCGGCCGACCTCTGGCGTGGCTTCGAACCCTAGCGCCCCCGTCGCCGCCTCTCAAGGAGATAGAGCCATGAACGTAATCGATCCGTCCGTAGTCCACCACCTGATGGATGGCGTGCCAGAGGGAGCGGGTGTCACCCACGCCGTCAAGCGCTATCACGAGGTGGCCGCGCTTTACGAGAATCCCCGCGACGACGATCCTGTGGTGTACGAGGTCTACACCCACGACGTGGGACCGCAGACAAAGGGCAACCTGCTCTGGGGACTCACCATCATGAGGCCTGTGGACTCCCACGGCGAGTGCAACATGACGCGCGGGCACTTCCACCAGGACCGCGACTGCACCGAGTACTACTTCTGCCTGCGCGGCGAGGGCCTCCTTCTGCTCATGGACGAGCAGGGCGAGACATGGGCCGAGCGGATGTGCGAAGGGTCGCTCCACCACATTGACGGGCATGTCGCGCACCGCTGCGTGAACACGTCTGCAGACGAGGAGCTCTGCGGGAGTTTGGGTATCGCATCAAGCGTGCAGGTAACGAGCTCATCTTCGAGAAGCGCTAGGAGACCGCGATGGGCAACTATGACAAGTATCCCGAGACACGAATTGCAGGCCATGAGGGCGATGCCTGGGAGGGTGCCGAGGCTGTGGCCGCCAAGCTCGCGGAGCTGGGCGGGCTGTGCGACCACACGCTGGTGGTCGAATGCTATCCGGGTGTCAGCGACGAGGTGCTCGAACTGGTGCGTGGTGCGTTCGACCCGGATGCGGTGATTCTCTCGGACGATATCTTCTACGACGGTGACGAGCTCACCGAGCGCATGAGGCCGCATCTGACCGATGACCGCGTGCGTGGCGTCATGTACTATGGCCGGCTTGAGGACTTCATCGACCCTGCGGCGCTCGACGCCGCGAAGGCGCAGCTCACGGGGCGTGGCCGTACGCTCGTCTACGGTGTTGGGGCGGGCCTTGTGGCCGAGGGCGACACGCTCGTGTACTGCGATCTCGCCCGCTGGGAGATCGAGCTGCGCTACCGCGCCGGCATGCCCAACTTCCGCGCGCACAACGAGGCGGAGGACGCATTACGCAAGATCAAGCGCGGCTACTTCGTGGAGTGGCGGGTCGCCGACAAGCGCAAGATGGAGGTCTTCGACCGCGTCGACCTCTTCCTCGACTCGAACGTTCCCGGCAATCCAAAACTGGTTACCGGCGGGGCGGTGCGTGGCGGGTTGGCGCAGGTCGCCCGCGGGCCTTTCCGCCTGGTGCCCTACTTCGATCCGGGCGTCTGGGGCGGCCAGTGGATGAAGGGGGTCTGCGGGCTTGACCCCGCGGCCGACAACTATGCGTGGTCCTTCGATGGCGTGCCCGAGGAGAACAGCCTCTACCTGCGCTTTGGTGACGTGCGCATCGAGGTCCCCGCGCAGGATCTGGTGCTGTGGCGCCCCATCGAGCTCTTGGGCATGAAGAACTACTGTCGCTTTGGCGCGGAATACCCCATCCGCTTCGACTTCCTCGACACGATGGGCGGGCAGAACCTGTCCCTGCAGGTGCACCCCATGACCGAGTTCATCCGCAGCCGCTTTGGCATGACCTACACCCAGGATGAGAGCTACTACATCCTCGATGCTGCGGATGGAGGTGGGGTGTACCTCGGTCTCAAGGACGGGGTCGACCGGGACGCCTTCGAGCGCGACCTGCACTGGGCGCAGGAGGGCGGACCGAGCTTCCCGGCCGAGAAGTATGTCAACCTCTTCCCAGCCAAGAAGCACGACCACTTCCTCATCCCAGCGGGGACGCTGCACTGCTCGGCGGCAAATGCCATGGTCCTCGAGATCTCGGCCACGCCGTACAACTTCACCTTCAAGATGTGGGACTGGGACCGTCTTGGCCTCGACGGCCTGCCTCGACCGATTCACATTGACGAGGGGCTGGCCAACATCCAGTGGGGCCGCACCACCGACTGGGTGCGCGAGAACCTCGTGAATGCCGTGAAGGTCATCCACGACGGCGACGACTACCTCGAGGAGCATACCGGTCTGCACGAGCTGGAGTTCATCGAGACCAGGCGCTTCACCTCGTGCGGAGCGACGGAGCATGACGCGACGGAGGGCGTCAACATGCTCAACCTGGTCGATGGAAGCTCTGCCGTTCTGGAGAGTCCAACCGGTGCTTTC
>CAMYZR010000194.1 GCA_947303905.1 uncultured Atopobiaceae bacterium | reverse complement strand
CCGAGCTCATGGCCATGACCGTGGACCAGGCGCTGCAGAAGCTGGGCTCGCTGAAGAAGGTGGCGGCCAAGCTTCAGATTCTGCACGACCTGGGCTTGGGGTACCTCACGTTGGGCGAGGCCACGCCGGCGCTGTCCGGCGGCGAGGCGCAGCGCCTGAAGCTTGCGAGCGAGATTGGCCGGCGCCAGGACGACGCGCTCTTCGTGTTTGAC
This sequence comes from uncultured Atopobiaceae bacterium, assembly GCA_947303905.1. GTDB lineage: Bacteria > Actinomycetota > Coriobacteriia > Coriobacteriales > Atopobiaceae > UBA1367. Next base: position 4,015 of record CAMYZR010000194.1, on the reverse strand, counting down.
GAGCCCACCATCGGCCTGCATCCGCTTGACGTCGAGGTGCTGCTGGGCGTGCTGCAGGGCTTGATGGACAGCGGCGCCACGGTGGTGGTCATCGAGCACGACCTGGACATGATTGCCAACGCGGACTGGGTCATCGACATGGGTCCCGGCGGCGGCGAGGAGGGCGGTCGCATCGTGTGTGCTGGTGTGCCCGAGGACGTGGCTGCCTGTCCTGACAGTATCACGGGCCGCTATCTCGCAGAGGAGCTATAGGGCTGCCATCCTCAGCCAAGGGACGTCGAGCGAGCCTCCGCGAGCTGCCGTACCGCTATCTCGATGCTGTCTGTCAAGAACAGCGAGAGGCGCCGCACGAGGTGCTCTGGAGGCTCGAGCATGCCCTCGTCTACCCAGCTGTCCAGGATGTCGATGAGGCCGGCCCCAAAGAACTGGGCGATGAGCTGGCGATCTTCCTCGGTGAGGCGTTCCTCCGGCTGCGTCCGCATGATGAACGAGCCCACTAGGTCGCTGACATGCTCCCTCATGAAGCGCTTCACGTACCCCTGGTCGAGGGAATGACCAAGCTTGTAGACGGAGTCGCGCTCGTCGCTGAGCGCGTTGAGAACGGTCACGAGGTCAAGCTCCCAGTCCTGCATGCTCTCTATGTCGGGAAGGATGGCGTGGACGCGCCGTTTGACGGAAAACGCGATGAGGTCGTACAGGTCGCGGAAGTGGTAGTAGAACGTCTGCCGGTTCAGGCCGGCTTTGCGGGCGATTTCGGTTACGGTGATCTGTTCGAAGGGCTTTTCCTTCAGAAGCTCAGAGAATGCCTCGGACAGTGCACGCTTTGTCAGGTCGGCTTTGGACATGGCGGCTCCTCCTTATGAGGGGCATACCCAAACCTCAGAGACGTATTCCGACGGCGTTATACAAGTAGGGCAGAGTGTCGAAAAACCAGACACTACCAGGCTGTTGGACAGTATGCGCTGTGGTTGAGTGGCAATAAACTCTCTCGTGAGCCATACGGCGCGGCGAGAGGAGAGGCACATGCAATCGACCATTGCCCATGCTGCTGAACGCAAGACGTTCGAGATTGCCATCAACCAAGTCATGAGGAGCATCTCTGGGTCAAACCGAGACAAAGCCATCGGGAGGCTCATCGACCTGGTCGAGCCACTGATAAAAGATACCGTACCCAACTCCGTTGACGGGGTGCGCGCCGCCCTGCATCCAGGGTCCAAGTGGCAACAGTGGCTGTTTGACGTCATCGACAAGAGCGACCCCAACGTGCTGCGTACGTTCTTGCTGAACGCCGGCTATGAGTCGGCGTTCAGGGGGCTGCGCACGACGATGGTGAACGCCGACCGCTATAACTGCAACGTCCCCTGGATCATCCTGTTTGACCCGACAAGCGCATGCAACAAGCACTGCGTCGGCTGCTGGGCGGCGGATTACGGCAACTCGCTCAACCTGACGTACGAGGACATGGACCGTCTCGTGACCCAGGGCGCGGAGCTTGGCTGTCATTTTTACATGCTGACGGGCGGGGAGCCGCTGGTGCGCAAGCGTGACGTGCTGCGCCTCGCCGAGGCACATAGGGACTGCGAGTTCAACATCTTCACCAACGCGAGCCTCGTTGACGAGGAGTTCTGCCGGGAGGTCGCGCGGCTTGGGAACATCGTGTTCTCGGTCTCGCTGGAGAGCTACGAGCCCGAGGTCAACGACGGCCGTCGCGGGGACGGATCGTTCGAAGAGGTGATGCGCGCCTTCGACCTCATGCGTTCCTACGGGCTCCTCTTTGGCACGTCGACGTGCTACACGCGCGACAACACTGAGCTCGTCTCCTCGGACGAGTTCTTTGACCTTCTGGTTGAGAAGGGGTGCCGTTGGGCGTGGTACTTCCACTACATGCCCGTGGGGGACGGGGCGAGCGCCGACCTCATGCCTACCTACGAGCAGCGCGAGTACATGCTGCACAGGCTTCGCGAGGTGCGTGGCTTCGAGGGCGGTAAGCCCATCTTTGCCATGGACTTCCAGAATGACGGAGAGTTCGTGGCCGGATGTATCGCCGGCGGACGTGCGTACTGCCACATCAACGCGCGCGGTGACGTCGAGCCGTGCGTGTTCATCCACTATTCGGGTGCCAACATCAAGGAGCAGAGCCTGCTCGACTGCCTGAGACAGCCGCTCTTCCAGGCCTACCACGATCACTATCCGTGGAACGAGAACCACCTGCGCCCGTGCCCCATGCTCGAGAATCCCGAGGTGCTTCCGCAGATGGTGCGCGAGTCAGGGGCGCACGCGACGGACTACGTGGCTCCCGAGAGTGCCGAGAGCCTCTGCGAGCGCACGACGCCTTACGCGCGGGGCTGGGAGGCGGAGGCGGAGCGGCTTTGGAGCGAGCTGCATCCCGATGGCGGCCAGGCCGTCATCGCCGGCGAGGCCGCTCGCGAGCGCGCGGCAAGAATCGAGGCACAGGAGCAATCCGAGCACGTTTCCATGGCAAGCTAGGACAATCTCGGACATTCTCGGACGAGCACGAGGAGAGGGGCCCTCAGGGGTCCCTCTCCTCTGTTATGCGGTCCCGATGGGGGTGCCTCTATGGCGCGAGCGTCTCGGCGAGGCGCACGTACTCCCGCGCGTTGGCGCGGTTCCTCTCCATCTCCTGCTTGGTGAGCGGGCGAACGACGTGTGCGGGGCTTCCGAATGCCATGTATCCGTCAGGGACATGGGTGCCCTGCGTCACCAGCGCCCCGGCGCCGACGATGCAGTTGCTGCCGACCTCCGCCCCGTCGAGGATGATGGCGCCCATGCCGATGAGCGAGTTGCTCCCTACGGTACAACCGTGGACGAGTGCCCCGTGGCCGATGGTCACGCCGTCCCCAATCAAGACGGGGTGTCCCGCGCTCACGTGGACGACCGCTCCGTCTTGGACGTTGGTCTCGGTACCTATGGTTATGGCCGCCTCGTCCGCCCTGATCACGGCGTTGTACCAAACGGAGCACTGCTCTCCCAGGGTCGCGTCTCCGACGACGTGGGCGCCAGGCGCGATGCGTACGGTGGGGTGAAGGCTGGGCATGGGGACTCCTCGTTGTGGTTGATTGCTGATACCTTCGCCTCGTTCCAAGGCTACGAACAAATGCCCAGCAGGTTACAGGCCTGCTCAGGCGTGATGCAGACAGGGGAGAAGTGCTCGAGCATGGCGCGGTCGTAGCTCACCACGTAGTCTGCGTTGCACGTCTCTGCTGCGGCGATGATGAGGTTGTCTTCGAGGTCAGCGTGCCTGGAGCGCAGCGTCCACGCGAGGTCGAACTCGGGCGGCGAGACCGGCGCGGCAACGGCAATCTCGGTCATCGTGCGCACACACGCCCACGCCGCGGGGGCAAACGAGGTGTTGTCAGGCTTTCCGGCAGCCTGTGCTTCGCGTCTGAGGATGCGTGGGATGAGAAAGAACACGTCCTTAAGGGTGGTCGGCGTGTAGAGGAGCGTTCCACCGCGCTGGTCAACGGCCTCAAAGAACGCGAGCACCTCCTTGCCATGGGGCTCGGTTGCCATGAAGTAGTCAATCCAGACGTTGGTGTCGACGAGGAACGTCTTTGCGTCAAGCATGGCGTGCCTTCATCTCGTCGATCAGCGCGTCGTACGCCTCGTCACGAAGCGCGTGATAATCAGGAGGCACCGTCGAGATGTGTACGCCAAGCTCCTCGGCCATCTGTCTGGCAAGACCCGCGCCCTCTTTGATGGCGTCGCTGTGCGCGGAGCGCCCGGCCTCGGTGGCCGCCCTCACGCAATCAGGAAGCTCCTGCGTGCGGGCCGCCGCCTCCCACACGGCACGGACCACCTCGCTTGAAGTGAGGCCTGCGCGGGCAAAAACAGCATCGCCCCGCGCCTTGAGGCCAGGGTCGATGCGTGTGTTGAGCTGGACCGTTGACGGCATTGCGCACCTTCCTCTCCGAGTGCTAGCAGTATAGCACACACGGTACGTGCCTCGATGTGCCGTGCGCCTCCGGGCGACGTCAGTCGATTGTGCCGCTGCCAA
>CAMYZR010000193.1 GCA_947303905.1 uncultured Atopobiaceae bacterium | reverse complement strand
CGGCTCTCGTGGCGCTCGGTGCCGATGACGCACAGGCCACCGACGGAAAGCACATGCTCGCGCTCCTCCGCACAGGTCTTGCGCGCCTTGGCCAGGGCGTCCGCACGCTGGTCCTCGGTGGCCTCCTCCGGGTCGATGCCCGCCTCGCGCAGGATGTCGGCAGCAAGGAAGTCGGGGTTGCCGCCGAGCAGGATGTCGGTACCGCGGCCTGCCATGTTGGTTGCGATGGTGACGGCGCCCTTGCGTCCCGCCTGGGCCACGATCTGGGCCTCGCGCTCGTGATACTTGGCGTTGAGGACCTGATGGCGGATGCCGCGTTTGTCGAGGATGCGCGAGAGGCGCTCGGAGCTCTCGACGGTCACCGTGCCCACCAGGCAGGGCTGGCCGGCGGCGTGGCGCTCTGCGACGTCGTCTGCCACGGCGTTGAACTTGTACTCGACCGACTGGTAGACCAGGTCGTCGTGGTCCTCGCGGATGACCGGCTTGTTGGGCGGAATCGCCTGCACGGGCAGGTTGTAGATCTCGCGGAACTCGGAGTCCTCGGTCATGGCGGTACCCGTCATGCCCGACAGCTTCTTGTAGAGGCGGAAGTAGTTCTGGAGGGTGATGGTGGCCAGGGTCTGGTTCTCCTCGCGGACGAGGACGCCCTCTTTGGCCTCGATCGCCTGGTGCAGGCCCTCGGAGTAGCGACGACCCTCCATGATACGGCCCGTGAACTCGTCGACGATCTTGACCTCACCGTCAACCACCACGTACTGCTGGTCGCGATGGAACATGTACTGCGCCTTGAGCGCCTGCTGCAGGTGGTTGACGAGCTGGCCGGACATGTCGCCGTAGATGTTGTCGATGCCGAGGGCGCGCTCCACCTTGCGAAGGCCCTGCTCGGTGGTCGCAATCGTGTGCTTGGCCTCGTCCATCTCGAAGTCGACCTCGGGCACCAGGCCGCGCACGGCGCGCGCGAAGTCCTTGTAGGTGCTCGCGGACTTGGTGCCCGCACCGGAGATGATGAGGGGCGTACGCGCCTCGTCGATGAGGATGGAGTCGACCTCGTCCACGATGGCGAAGTTATGCCCGCGCTGGACGCGCATGTTGGCACGCGTGACCATGTTGTCGCGCAGATAGTCAAAGCCAAACTCGGAGTTGGTGCCATAGGTGACGTCTGCCGCATAGGCGGGCTTCTTCATGTTGAGACGCATGCCGTTCTGCAGCAGGCCCACGTTGAGGCCCATGTAGCGGTAGACCTGCCCCATCCACTCGCTGTCGCGCTTGGCAAGGTAGTCGTTGACCGTAACGATGTGCACGCCATCGCCGGAGATCGCGTTGAGGTAGCCGGCGAGCGTCGAGACGAGCGTCTTGCCTTCGCCCGTCTTCATCTCGGCGATCATGCCGCGGTGCAGTGCGATGCCGCCGATGACCTGCACGTCGAAGTGACGCATGCCGAGCGAGCGCTTCGATGCCTCGCGCACTGCCGCAAATGCCTCGGGCAGCATGTCGTCGAGCGACTCGCCGTTGGCGTAGCGCTCCTTGAACAGGGCTGTCTGGGCTTTGAGCTCGCTATCCTGCATGGCCTGGAAGGTGGGCTCGAGACTGCCGACCTTGTCCGTGATGGCACGAAGTTCATTGAGCTGTCTGTCTGCTCCGCGAGAGAGCAGCTTGGCAAAGAAACCTGGCATTTGCTATTCCCCATCATGGTCAAAGCGGATGGCTTCGCCATCCGAGTCATTTCGGTCTACTTTATCAATTGGCCATGTGCACGATGGCACCATGGCAGGCTCCCATCAAAAGCGCAGAGACGCGCTATGCCGAGAGCTGTCCGCCACCCTGTCTTGTCGGCATCTCGACCACATGCTGCAGGGCGCTCGATGGGGGCATGCCCTTCTCCTCGATCATGGTCTGGACGAAGTGGCCGTAGTAATCCGGCACCTCATGGCCTCGCCCTGCCGCACGCAGCGCCCTCACGAGCAGGATCATCGCATCTTCTCGGAGCCTGCCGCGGCGATGCGCCTCCAAGCCATACCTGACGGCGAGCTTCGCCTTTCCCACGCGCAGCGCCGCCTCGCCAGCCGCCACGAGTCCATCGACGTAAAGCGCCTTGATCTCGGCGATGCGGCCCTCGATGAGCTGTCCCGTCAGCTGGAGGTTCTCGTCCGGCCCGTTGTCATAGAGTCGCTCCATCGCCCACGCATGCTCGAGCACCCAGAAGTCATCGCCGTCCTCGCTCAGCACCATGCGCGCCTCGCGCTCGAAGTCGTCGATGTCACAGCTGACCAACGCGTTGTCAAAGCCCATAACGCCCTGAGCCTTGTCGCTCACGAGCGCGTTCGCGCCTCGGCAACGCTCGCTGAGGCGCGCCCGGGCCTCTCCCGTCGCCTCGTAGAGCCTCCGAGGCCCGCGATAGTAGTCATCCGAGGGCCAGAGCACGTCTATGGCCTGATAGCGACGGATCCTGTGGCCTGGCACAAGGTCAAGCAGCCCCAGCAGGTCTCGCGCGCGCCTTCGCTCGAGCGCACTCTCGGGCAGCGTCGTCCCGTCGCACTCCACCGAGAACTGACCGAGCGCCTTCACGCGTATCCTTCCGCCTGTGCCCTCGATAGGCAGCAGCTCACCTTGCCTGCCCGCCAAAAGCGCCGCCGAGGCGCTCTGTCCTGCCTCCATCCCTCCGCGCACCACCGACAGCTCGGCTCGCGACTCGAGGCTTCGGCGATTTATGCCAGGCGCTGTGGAGGCCGTACGCCTTCGTTTTATGGCATCGAGGGATTGTACCCATGTATTTGGAATGAGGCCCGAAACTGAAGCCCACAGCGTCTCACAGCCACATGAAAGCAGGTTGAGCAGCCAAAAGATGTCAGGAGGACAAGGTACGCCAACCGGTATCTCGAAGCTTCGATCAAAGCCGCGGGCCTGGACCACTGCCCTCGCGCATGCCTTTCCAACCAGGACCAGGCCAGAAGGTCGACCGGTGTCCCCGCAGAATTCGTCCAGAGCGTCGTTTTCTCCCAGCTGGCTCAGGCACAGGGCATCCACCAGCTCCGCCGCCGCGGCAAGGTAGCCCTCTCCAAGCGTGCGTGCCTCCTTTGCCGCCCGCGTCGCACGTACGTGCGCGCGCGACAGTGCGTGCGCCCGCACATCCGCCACCGCGCAGACGCCCAGGAAGAACGCGTGGACAAAGGTGTCGCCCGCTCGTTCTGCCTGTGAGATCGCCTCCTCTAGCGCTGTCGTAGTAACTGCGGAGGACATGAGCACCTCTTCCGCATCCCGCAAGGCGAGGTGATAGCTGCGCAGCTTTGCACACTCCTGCCCCATAAAGAGCTCGTGGGACGCGCCAATGGCTCCGCGCTCCCGCGCGTCCGGTGCCCCGCCCATCAGCGCCAAGGCCAACATGCCGTCATCGCACAGCTGTGCCTCCGGAATGCTTCTGGGCTCCAGTATGGCCAGCTGTTCGGCGAGCAGGGCGTATGCCTCGCCGAAGCGGCCAGAGGCCATCATGCGCAGCGCCTTTGCGTGCTCGATGCACGCAATCCCAAGCACGTCGTCGACGCCAGTCATAGGCCCCGGCATAAAGGAGTTCGGGGCGCGCCAGGCGTCGCGGCTGCCTTTCAGGAGCATGACTTGCTGATAGAGCCTCTGTTCGGTCGACGAGTCGACCTGCAGATCCTTTAGCTCGCGTAGGCCGTTTTCCATCTGCTTGGTCGTTCCAGACAGCGCGCTGACGGCGGCAGCGCTCAGCAGACCGCGTGTCCCGAGGCTCATCCCTTGTCGAGAGGCGAGCCGTAGGGCGTCACGCACGGTCCTTGTCCTGCCGATCGCAGCGTACGCCACGCCCCAGGTCAGGCAAACCGAGATGTAGTCATGTTCGGATGCGCAAAGGGCGCTTGCCACAGCAGAGCGCCGTGCATCGCCGCGCGTAGCGAGCAGGCCGCAGCATCGCACCACCAAGCCCGCACCATCCGCGCAAAACGATTGCAGCGTGCTCAGACACTGCTCGAACACATTAATGTCTGCAATGCCGAAACATGAGAAGCGCCTCGCCCGAGCGTCCGACCCCAGCAAAGGCACATCCCGCTCAAGCCACTGCAGCATCTCGACATCGCAACGCCCCGCGACCATCTGCAGCTCTTCCAGCGTGCCTCTTCCCAAGATCATCATGGCGAGACGAACCCTCAGCTCCTCGGCGGGCATGGTTGGTCTCAGTGTGTCCTGAACCAGGCTGGACATTGCCTCTAGATATGC
>CAMYZR010000192.1 GCA_947303905.1 uncultured Atopobiaceae bacterium | reverse complement strand
AGCACAGGATGGTGCCTGCGGGGGTCTCTACCAGGCCGGGGCCGTGAGCCGTGGTCCAGGGGCCGGGGTTGACGAAAGCCTCGGTGATCTGCATCTCGGAGTCGTAGTAGACCTGTCCGTCGGGCGTGAGCCTGTCGAGTGTCTTGATTGCCATTTTGTTCCCTTTCCTCTCTCTGTCTTTCCTGCGCCCTTGCGGGCCTCTATCCATTCGGCGTGGCGCGAAGCCAGCCGAACCATTACCTAATCGGAAGCTTCATGACGACCTTGCGGTAGCGATGGGGCTCCCCCACGTGTGAGATGGCCTTGTGCCCGTCGTGCGGGAAGGCTGCCCAGAACATGCCCTCGCTCACCAGCAGGTGATGGGCGCGCGAACCGTCCAGGCGCTCCTTGTCGGTCGCCTCGTCGTACGGGATGGCGCAGCTGAGGTCGCCATACTCCTGCCAGGCGATCTCCTCGGCACCCTCGATGACGAACTGGACGTCGATGAACTTGCGATGCGCCTCGAAGGTGCCCTCCTCGAGCGGCATGGTCTCGCCCTCCTGCACCAGCAGGAAACCGCCCTCAAACTCGTGGCGCCCCACCTCGAGCGACGTGCCGTCACCCATGGCCGCAAGTCCGGCCTCCAGGCACGGGAGCAGTGGCGCGTAGTCCCGCACGTGCTCGATGCTGTCAACGATCATCTCTTGTCCCCTCCTTCTCGTTTGGCCAGATCCTGATCGTTCTATCCCAGGTACGTGAGGCTTCCGTCGGCCTCGCGAGCCCAGCGCCTCACGTACTCCCAGCCAAGGGCGATGGCGCGCGGATCGACCGCGTGCGCCAGGCGCTCGACTGTCACAAAGCGGTAGTAGACGGGGCTCCCCTCGTCGGTCGACTTCCAGCCCTGCACCCAAAAGCGCGGGTCGACGTGCTCGATGGTGTCCGAGGCAAATCCCGAGGGAGTCTCGGTATCAAAGCCCTGCTCGCCGGAGGCGTCGTAGCCGAGCCAGTACGAGAGGTTCTCGGCCCACGACCAGTCGCTCTCGTCCTCTGCAGTCAGCGGCCAGATCCTGCCCTTGGGCATGCCCATGGGGTCTGCCAGGCCGGCAAACTGCACGAGGGGCATGCGGTAGTCATAGGCGCGCTTCTTCTGGTCGGAGAGCTCGCGCGTCGGCGAGGTGGCGGCATCGGAGGGCTCGAGGTCCTTGAGCCTGGAGCGCGGGTTGAAGAAGATGAGGCCAGCCTTGCTGTCGTCGAGCGTCTCCAGGTAGCTCACGTGCGGACCGTTGAGCGCGACCGCTCCAGCAAAGACCTCGGGGTAGGACGATGCGAGCGCGTTGGTCATCATCGAGCCCATGGAGAAGCCCGAGACGTAGATGCGACGGCGGTCGATGGGCACGAGCTCTGCCATGTGCTCGATGAGCGCCATGATGAAGGCCACGTCGCTCGGCAGGCGCGGGTCGTCCCAGCCATTCCAGCGCATCTCGATGGAGGCGTCGGGGAAGACGCAGGCAAAGCCGTCGCGGTCGGCGAGATCGGCCCAGCCGCTCTGCTCGGCGCCATAGAGACCCATGCAGTTGATGCCGTGCAGGTAGATGACGAGGGGCATGGGCTCGGTAGCCTCACGCAGACGCTCGGGCACATACTCGAACCAGGTGCGCGGCAGCCCGTCGGCGATGCCCAGCGAGGTGTCATCGACATGGCCCACAAAGCCGCGGGCTGCGAAGTCGACGCGCGGCTGGTAGATGCCATAGACGTCGTTGCGCCAGCGACGCGTCTCGGAGAACATGCGCTCCCAGGCATCTGCGAGCTCTGCGGCATCGAGGCCGTTTGTGCTCTCGTAGTAGCGCACGCAGGGGTTGTCGGCGTTGCTGTGGCAGGTGACGCCACGGTCGAGCTGCTCGCTCAGCTCGGTCTTGTTGCATGCGGCCAGGCGGGACGAAAGCTGCTCGTTTGCCTCGTACAGCCAGGCAACCTGCTCTGCCTGGGCACCCCCGGGCATCGCGTAGCCCTCCGGGAAGGCGCCCACCATGATGGCGGCTGCGTCGAGCGGACGGGTGGCAGCCACGGCGGCGACCATGGCGGAGGTGGCCGGGGAGGTGGCCAGATGGTAGATCATGCCGTTGAAGCCGGCCACGCCACCCTTGGAGACGGGAAGCGCCGCAAAGCAACGGACCAAGAAGTCCGCATCGTCGTCGCGGGCCTCGTCGAGCTCGTAGTTCCAGCCGCCCTCGAGCGGGTTGGGGAGGAGCACGATGAAGTGACGGTCCTCGGCCAGCTCGGCAAGGCCAAGCGTGTCGAGCAATGCCTGGGCGCTCTCGATGGTCGCGTCATCGCGCAAGACCATGAGCACCTGACCCTGCTTGGGGTGCGGGCAGCCGCTTGCCGGCACATACGAGAACATCGAGCGGTCCTGGCCGCGAGCCACGTCCACGTCATTCTCGGGATTGAGGTTGCCCGAGGTGGTGCCCAGCACCGTCTCCTCGATCAGCGTGCCTCCGAACGGTGAGCGTCCCACCAGCGGATTCATGTCGTTTCTCATCCTCAGACCTCCTCGACCCTCTTTGATCCGTCATTCCTCTTGAAGCGACTCATGAACGCCCAGGCAGCGCGGGCCTCGTCGGCAATGGCGCCGTGGGGCATGTCGCGTGCCACGGTCAGGCAGACGCGCACGCTGCCCTCGTCGTTGGCGTAGGCACGGGTGCGCAGGCGCTCGCCCTGCACATAGCCCTGCTCTTGCGTGTAGCGGTTGGAGCCATCCCACAGCTGCTCGCTCTCGCGCGTGCAGCCGTTGGGGGCGAGCAGCACGTCCAGGTCGGCCGTGCGATCGGTCACGCCCTTGTCATCGCAGTCGCCAGTGACGATGAAGAACGGCAGCTCGTACTCGCCCGTGGCAAAGGACGGATGGTAGAAGTAGTCGCCCATGTCGCTACCGGCAATGGCCTCGGCGCTCGGAGCGTTCCACGGCGAGGCGGCCGCAAAGAGCCAAGGACGCGTAGTCCCCTGCTGGCAGGTGTAGGCACCGCCGTTGGAGAAGCCCGTCACATAGACGCGCGTGCGGTCGCAGTCGTAGGCCTCGGCCATGTCGGCCACCAGATGTTCGAGCACCTCGGCGTCACGGTCAGCGCACCAGACGTTGTAGGGAGAGCTGGGGACGGCCACCATGAAGGCTCGCGTCTCGTCGGCGAGATCCTCCCAGCCGTTCTTGTCGGCGTACAGGTAGGGAGACTCTCCCCTACCGTGAATGGAGATCACCAGCGGCAGGCCGCGCGCCTCGTCGTGCGACATGCCCGCAGGCAGATGCACTGCGTAGTGGTAGGAGTTCCAGCCCAGCTCCACCACCCGATGCTCAAAGCGACCGTCGAAGAAGAACTCCTGGCGGCTCTGGTGCCAGGCCAGCTCGCCGTCAGGACCGTTCTTCCAGCGGAGCACGTGGCAGACGAACTCGCGCATCGCGCACGCGGCAAGAGCAGGGTCTAAACCCGTAAGCTCGGGCGACACGCGCAGGCTCCACTCGGGGCCAGCCGCCCCACGCAGGTAGGCCACAAGCGCCGCGTCACAGGAGCTCCCCATGAGCCAGCAGGCTACCGGGACCTCACGGTTGAGGGCGTGGTACGCCGGGGAGGGAGCGGACACGAACCAGTGGTCGGAAGGCTCGTCGCCACGAGAGAGGTCGCAGGCCTCGCCATCGACCAGCACGTAGGAGGCGGCGAAGGAGGGATGCGCGATCATCTCGGCAGCCACATGGGTTGCGCCCTCCTGATAGCCCACCAGGCTGATGAGCGGCTCCCAGGCCCAAAGGCCGCCGGCACGACCCGTGATGGACATGTGCGCGGGAGCGACGAGCTCTCGACGGGCCTGCAGGTACAGCGCACGGGCAAGGTCGGCCGGAGCGTCCGCCCAGCCATCCTTCACCACGGGCGCGAGCAGCACGCCGCCGTCACGCTCGACCTCATCCATCCAGCCACTCTCCTGGGCAAATGCCGCGAGGTCGTGCTTGGAGCGTGCGTTCGCCTCGGGCGCGCAGACGATCACCGTTCTCACGGGGTCGGCGCAAGCCCTCGTCGACGTGTAGCAGTAGTAGTCGATGCCAGACACGTTAAACACCTCACAGCACTCAAAAGTGATCAGATAGCCAAGGTCACGCGTTTTGGGAGGGTTGCCCCGCCCGCCACGGACGGGCGGGGCACCTCGCGAAAGAAGGTCTTACATCGGGAACACGAGCACGGCGCCGAGGGACATGGCGGCGATGCGGATGAAGTACATGGGCACGGTGAACTTCCAGAACT
>CAMYZR010000191.1 GCA_947303905.1 uncultured Atopobiaceae bacterium | reverse complement strand
AATCAGGGCCGCTTGAGAACTTTATTTGACCGTCCAACTTTTGGGGTCTAGTTCACCATGCGGGTGGCCTTCTTCTTGCGGGATACAGGGAGTTGGCAACAGGCACCCCTCCCCTGTTTCCCCGGCAGCGCAAGTTGGGTAAAGTAAACTCCGTGAACACAACCGTTGGGAGAAACCATGTCCAAAGACGCAAAAGACTTCACCACGCCTATTCCCGCGCTTGCCGTCGGCACCAGCCACCAGGGCTTTACGGTAGAGGCGATCGAGCCGCTCCCCGAGCTCTCTGGCACCGCCTACGTCATGCGCCACACCTCAGGCGCCCGCCTGATGTGGCTTGCCACCGCCGACACCAATCGCTCCTTCGCGATTGCCTTCAAGACGCCACCTGCAGATGACACCGGCGTGTTCCACATCCTCGAGCACTCGGTGCTCTGCGGATCCGAGCGCTTCCCGGTCAAGGAGCCCTTCGTCAACCTGCTCAAGAGCTCGATGCAGACCTTCCTAAACGCCCTCACCTTCCCAGACAAGACGATGTATCCCGTCTCGTCCACCAACGTGGCCGACCTCGAGAACCTCATGGACGTCTACCTCGACGCCGTGCTGCATCCCGCCATCTACCAGCGCCCGCGCATCTTCGAGCAGGAGGGCTGGCACCTCGAGTACGACGAGGACTCCGACCGCCTGACCTACAACGGCGTCGTCTTCAACGAGATGAAGGGCGCCCTCTCGGATCCCGACGACGTCTCGTTCATGCACCTGCAGCGCGACCTGTTCCCCGACACGCCCTATCGCTTCGAGAGCGGCGGCGACCCGCGCGCCATCCCCACGCTCACCTACGAGCGCTTCATCGACCACCACGCGCGCCACTACAACCTGCCCAACAGCTACACCATCCTCTACGGCGACCTTGACATCGAGCGCGAGCTCGCCTTTGTCGCCAAGCGCTTCGACGAGGTCGCAGACCGAAAGGCCGGCGCCCCCAACGTCCTGCCCCTGCAGAAGCCCGTCGTCTCTCCCATGCGCAAGGTGGAGATGGCCACCTCCGAGGAGAACGCCTCGGTCTCCCTCGCCTACGTGCTGGGCACCTCCGCCGATCGCGAGCGCGTGCTTGCGGCTGACATCCTGCTCGACACCCTGGCCGGCTCCAACGAGGCGCCTCTAAAGCGCGCCGTGCTCGACGCCAAGCTCGGTGACGACTTCCGTGCACAGCTCGTTGACGGGCTCCTGCAACCTCAGGTGGTCTTCGTGCTCAAGGGTGCCAAGCCCGGTGTGGCCGAGCGCTTTGCCGAGCTCGTCCGCGACACCTGCGCCAAGCTCTGCAGCGAGGGCATCGAACGCGAACGTCTCGCAGCCTCGCTCTCCCAGGCCGAGTTCAACCTGCGAGAGGGAGACTGGGGTAGCTACTCCGACGGCGTGGCGCTGTCCATGCTCGCACTTTCCGGCTGGCTGTACGACGACGCGTGCCCCGTCGACTACCTGCGCTACGAGCAGGAGATCGCCCACATGCGCGAGGGCGTCGAGCAGGGCTACTTCGAGCGCCTGCTGGACGAGGTCGTCTGCCACAGCACGCATAGCGCCGCCATCGATCTGGTGCCGGTCGAGGAGGGTGACGCTGCCATCGAGCTCGCAGAGCTCGAGAGCCTGCGCGCCGGCATGTCCGACGATGATATCGAGCAGGTCAAGCGCGAGGTAGAAGCCCTGCGCGAGGAGCAGGAGCGCGAGGATGCCCCCGAGGACCTCGCCAAGCTGCCCCGCCTCTCCATCGCCGACATCGGTGACGCCCCGGAGGAGACCCCGGCGCGCATGGTGGAGGCACCGCTCCCCTGCCTCGCGCACGAGCTCGACACCCACCACATCGTCTACGCGTATCACTACTTCGACCTGCGCCGCGTTGCCTGGGAGGACCTCCCCTACGTGAGCATCCTCTCCGACGTGCTGGGCAAGCTCGACACCGAGCGGATGAGTGCGGCTCGCCTCGACACCGTAATCGAGGAGAACCTCGGAACGCTGAGCTTCTTCACCGAGACCTACGGCGATGACAACGACCAGACCTACGTCCGGCCCCTGCTGACCGTCGGCGCGAGCGCTCTTGCCGAGAAGGTCGACCAGCTGGCAACGCTTCCCGCGGAGGTGTGGTCCACCACGCGCTTCGACAACCTCGACCAGATTCGCGACATCCTGCAGCAGCGGCGCCTCTCAATGGAGCAGCACTACCTGGGCGCTGGCCACGCAGCAGCGGCCGCTCGCCTGACCACGTACTTCTGGGCAGCATCACAGGTCAGCTCTGTCATGAACGGAGTCGACTACTACCTGTTCGTGAAGGACCTCCTAGCCCATTGGGACGAGCGCGCCGCCGAGCTCTCCGCACGCCTCAAGGAGCTGGCCACGAAGATCTTCACGGCCGACGAGGTGCTGGTAAGCCTCACCTGCCCGGCAGAGGACCGTGAGCGCTACTGGCAGGCCGCGGGCACCCTCGGACTTCCGACCGCAGGCGATGAGGCCTGCACCCACCGCCTCGTGCTTCCCGAGCCCACGGTTCGCAACGAGGCGTTCATCGTACCCGCCAACGTGTGCTTCGTCGCCGAGGGACAGCCCCGTAGCGCCCTTGACGCCGGCAACCACGGCACCTGGAACATCGCCTCCCGCGCACTCTCCTTCGACTACCTCTGGAACGAGGTGCGCGTCAAGGGTGGAGCCTACGGCGCAGGCTTCAGGCACACCAACCAGGGCATCATGCAGTTCTGGACCTACCGCGACCCGGCAGCCCTTCCCTCGGTCAGGCGCTTCGAGCAGGCGTCAGAATGGATTGGGAGCTGGGATCCCACCGAGGAGGACCTGGCGGGTTACATCGTGTCGGTCGTCGCCTCCCACGACGCGCCGCAGAAGCCCCGCCAGCTCGCCCGTAGGCAGGACAGCCTCCACTTTGCCCGTCGTCCCCAGGGCTGGCGCGAGCAGATCCGCGAGCAGGACCTGTCTGTGAGCATTGAGGCCGTGCGTGCCCTGGCGCCCGCGATGGCAGAGCTGCCCGAGAGGCGCGCCATCTGCATCTTTGGCGGGCGCGAGAAGATCGAGGCCTGTGCCGACGAGCTTGGCCTCAACGTCATCGAGCTTGTGGGCTAGGCCCACCAACCCATACGATTGGCGTCTCGAGCGACCCCTCTCGACCGGTAGCCGCAGGTTTGCGCAGCTCCGCGAGAGGGGTCGCCTTTTGCCCGAACGCGGCACACAGTCCGCGGCTGCGTACCCGTATGAGGCGGTGACGCACGCGCGGACAAGAGCGGGCCGGATTTGACTCAATCCTGTCCGCAGCTGCGTACCCGTCGGACATGGTGACGCATGCGCAGACACGAACGGGTCCCCAGCAGCCCAAACCTGTCCGCGGCTGCGTACCCGCCCTCCGCGATGGCACATCAGACGGACAATAATCGGGCATTTTCCCGCCTTGGCACTGCCTTTTAGGCATGTGGTGGAGGGCAAAAAAACCTGAAATTTAATTCTTGATTCGGCCCATCGCACTTACCTGCAGCGATGCGAGTTATCTACAGACTATCAACGTGGTTTCAACAATATATTGTGTTGTTAACAGCCCTTCAACACAAGAGATTGTGGCATAGTATGTGCGCGCGCAATATCTTGCGCAACGCAGAAATCCCGACCGGCACCCACCGGGCACCTGTCGAGCACGCTCACGCGGAGGAGACGCACTTCATGAAGATCATCAAGCGCAATGGCTCCGAGGTCAGCTTCGACCTCTCAAAGATCGAGAACGCCATCAAGGCCGCCAACCACGAGGTCCCCGAGGACGAGCGCCTGACTGAGCGCGAGGTCAAGTTCGCCTCCCTCAACGTCGAGGACAAGTGCAAGGCCGCCGGCCACACGGTCACGGTCGAGGAGATCCAGGACATGGTGGAGGACCAGCTCATGGCCCTCGACCGCTTCTCCGTTGCGCGCAAGTACATCATCTACCGCTACGAGCAGAACAAAAAGCGCCACAAGAACACGACCGACGACAAGATCCTCTCGCTCATCGAGTGCGTGAACGAGGAGGTCAAGCAGGAGAACTCCAACAAGAACCCCACCGTCGTCTCGGTTCAGCGTGACTACATGGCCGGCGAGGTCTCCAAGGACCTCACCATGCGCACCCTGCTGCCTGCCGACGTCGTCGACGCCCACGAGAAGGGCATCATCCACTTCCACGACGCCGACTACTTCGCGCAGCACATGCACAACTGCGACCTCGTCAACCTCGAGGACATGCTGCAGAACG
>CAMYZR010000190.1 GCA_947303905.1 uncultured Atopobiaceae bacterium | reverse complement strand
CGGGCTTATGGCGAGCCACGTCATGACCGCTCACGTAGGCGTCCACCAAACCACCCATCCCGGTCTCTGCCAGCATACGGCAGATCATGGACACTTCGGATGACGAGGCTATGCCAACGCGAAGCCCCACTTCGTGCAGTTTGGTCAGCACCTCAAACGCATACGGGTTTACGAGCTCGGCATAGTTCTCGCGATGCACAGCTCGATAGGCGTCATAGCCTGCATGCAAGCGCTCTCGCAGCTCGACGTCATCCGGCACGATGGCCTCCCAAATGGCCCGGTCGTTCGAGCCCGCAAAGTCCCACGGGCCATCAAAACTCGGATACGCATCGGCCAAATAAGCCGCACGCCTACGGTTGTAGAAACCCTCCGTATCAACCAGCACACCGTCCATGTCAAAGATTACTGCCCTCAGCATTGCCCCTCCAAGAAAAGAGGGCGGGTCGCCCAAGGCAACCCGCCCTTTTAACCGCTCGTCGTAAATCGTTTAGTACTCAAGCTTCCACATGGCGCTCCTCGGCCAGAGCCTCGGCGTAGGTGCGGAACACGGCCGTGTGCACCATGGGGTTGAAGTAGGTAGCCACGCAGCCAGGAACCACGCCAGACAGCGCGTAATCCTTGGCGTCGACCACGGTCACCTTCGCGTCAAAGCGGTTGAGGAAGGTGAGGGCGCGCGCGTCGATGTTGCGGGTCTTGCCATCGTTCATGAGCAGGACGAAGGGGACGTCCTTGTCGACGATCTCGAACGGGCCGTGGAAGAACTCGCCGGAGTGGAAGCTACCGGAGTTGACCCACTGCATCTCCATCATGAGGCAGATGGAGCTGGAGTACGCAACGTTCAGAGAGGCGCCAGAGCTCATGTAGTAGATGACCTCGTCGTCCTTGTAGGCGCGGCCGAACTCAGCGGCAAAGCCCTTGGCGTGATTGGCAGCCTCCTCGCAGAGGTCGAAGATCTTGTCGAAGCCCTCGATCATGGCGTCGTAGTTGTCGTAGCCCTCGGTCTGGTTGAGCAGCTCGACGGCCAGGGCGATGACGTAGCCCATCTTCTCGACCTTGGCGGCATAGTTGCGCTCGAAGTCGTGGACGATGACGTAGTCGGCCTCCTTGGTGAGGGCAGAGCCCGCAGCGTGCGTCACGGCGATGACGGTTGCGCCAAGCTCCTTGGCAACATGGTTGGACTTGACGGTCTCAGGGGTGCCACCGCCCAGGGAGCAGGTGATGATGACGGCGTTCTCGTTCACCAAGCAGGGGTGTCGTCGTTGAACTCAGCCGCGGTGTAGTGGAACGGACGAAGCTCCTGGGCGGCGTCCTTCAGGAAGTAGTAGCCGGGGTACAGCTCGGAGCTGGAGGCACCGCATCCCACGAAGGCGACGGTCTTGATGTCGTGGGCAGCAACGATCTGGGAGACGATGTTCTTCACGTTGGCAAGGTCAATGGTGTTATGCATTTCGTTCAAATCCTTTCTTGTGTGGCCACCATCTCTTGATGGCCTTGTCTTTTCTGGTGGGGCTCCCGTGTAAGGGGGGGGAGCGAGAGCCCCGTGAACCGTCAACCGACTAGGCAAGCAGGCCAAAGGCGCTGAGGGCGATGCCGCCAAGGATGCAGATCGCAAGCATCCAGGTGGTCTTGACGTTGCGCTTGATGAGGTAGTACATGCCCATGACGGCGCCAAGGTCGAGGACCATCGGCACGATGCCGTTCAGGATGTCCTGAAGAACGACGGTGCCCTCGGAGAAGGTGAGCGGGGTGGTGATGCCAATGAGGGTGGCGACCATACCGCCGATGGCCATCAGGCCGACAATGCCGCAGGCGTACATGATCTTCTCCATGGCGCCAGACTGCAGGCGCTCCAGGAAGCTATTGCCCATCTCGTAGCCAAACTTGCCGGCATACCAAGTGATAGGCACCGAGAAGGCCGCGGAGATGACCATGGCCAGCACCGGGCCAAGGATGGAGCCCTGCATGGCAAGGGCGGTGCCCAGGCCGAAGGCGATGGTACGGATGGTGCCCTGGAAGAACGAGTCACCGATGCCGGAAAGCGGGCCCATGAGGGAGGTCTTCACGGCGTTGATGGTCTCGGGGTCGAAGTTCTCGGGGTCACGGGCGTACTCCTCCTCCATCGAAGAGGCCAGGCCCAGCACGAAGGCGCTCGTCTGCGGAGTGCAGTTGTAGAAGGCCATGTGACGCTCGTAAGCCTCCTTGCGCTTTGCGACCTGCTCGGGATCGTTCTCGTCAGGATAGAGGCGGTCGATGGTCGGGGCGATGCCGTACAGGAAGCCCATGTTCATCTGGCGCTCGTAGTTCCAAGAGTCCTGGATGGCCCAGCTGCGCCAGAAGTACTGGGAGTAACGCTTGTTGGGTGAGACCTGGATGGCGGTGGTGTTATCAGTCATCGGTCTAGTCCTCCTTAAAAGTCTTCGTCCTCAAGCGGGTCATAGTCGTCGTCGACGCCGGCGGCTGCAGCGCTGCCAGACCCCTTGATGCTCAGCAGGATGAGTGCAAGCAGCACGCCAAAGATGGAGATGCCCGTCACGTCAAGGCCGAGGTAGGCGCAGGCAAAGAAGCCGAGCAGGAAGAAGACCATCATGCCCTTGCTTGCCATCATCGACAGAAGCAGTGCAAGTCCGTAAGCGGTCAGAAGCTTTGCGGCAAAGTTGAGGCCGGCAGTGATCCAAGCGGGGATGGCGTCAACCACAGCCTGGACGAAATCAGTGCCCAGATAGATGGCGAGGAACACGGGGATGAAGTACATGGTCGAGTACAGGATGGTGCCCCACAGGATGTGGTAGTTGGTTGCCTCGCGGAAGTTGCCCTTTTCGATGGCGGCATCGGCGCGGTGACCAAGGGCGGCGATGATGGTTCGGAACGTGACACCAAGAAGCTGGCCGAGCACTGCGATGGGGATAGCAATGGCTACCGCAGTCTCAGGATCGGACCCCGTAAGGATGGCGAAGCTCGTAGCGATGATGCCGCCCATGACCATGTCGGGCGGGGTTGCCGCACCTACCTGCACAAGACCCATGCTCATGAGCTCGATGGTGGCACCGGAGGCAAGGCCCGCAGCGGGGTTACCCAGCAGGATGCCGATGATGGTCGAGGTGACGAGCGGCTGTTCGAAGTTCAGGCGCCCCAGAAGGCGCGAGTCAAGCATTGCGAAGACGGCGACCAGGCCAATAAGCACTGCCATGCCGATGGAATTCATGTCGTCAACGCTCCTTTCATTTTGTCTCTTGCGTACGGAATTTGACAAAGCTGTCCTATGCCATGCCCGGTGGTTCCTTGCCGGGCAATGGTTTCGAGGTTGGCGCGACGCGCACGTCGCTATGCCGGTGGTTACTTAGATGCTGGTTACGTCAGTGCGGGTGTGCGACGGCGTCTGCTGGCTGTAGATCTTGACGCCAGTTGCCAGAATGGTGCGGGTGTCCTCGATCTCGGAGGGAAGCAGGAAGACGGACTGGTCGAGCTGCGTTGCGCCAGGGCGGTTGGCGGTCGCCCCGTAGTTGACCTCTCCCACCTCAGGATGAGCCTGACAGAAGGTTGCCAGGTCGTGCACATCACCAAAGATGACGATGATGTTCTCGTTCAGCTGCTTGACCTTGGGCATCTTGGCGAGCATCTGCTCAAGAGTGAACACATTCAGGCGAACGCCCTGGGGCTTGGCCAACTTAAGCGCGCTCTTCTTGAGATCGTCGTTGGCGCTGGCGTCGTCCACGATGATGACGCGGCTGGCGCTGACATGCTGGACCCACGTGAAGCAGACCTGTCCATGGAGCAGGCGGTAGTCCAGACGTACAAGTTTGATCATAGGTCGTCCTCCTCTTCCTCAGCCTGCATGCGCAGGGCCTTGCTGCAGTTCTTGATGGACTCGGCCGCCATGAAAATGACCTCGTCGACCTCCTCCTCGGTCGCGGGACCTTCATCCATGACGAGCGTAATCACCAGCGGCAGGTTCATTCCGCTGATAAGCGTGACGTTGGGGTAGGAACCCAGCAGACCAACCATGTCGTTGTTGACGCTGCTGCCGACCATATCGGTGCAGATAAAGACCTCATCGGAGGCGTCATACCTGTCGAGTTCACGACGCACCTGGTTAGAGATGGGATCCATGTCGTCGCGCTCGAGCACGTAGGTGGTAAGGTTCGTTACCTCGCCGACGATCAGGCCGATGGTGTCGGCCATCCCCCGTGCCAGATTCCCGTGTGATGCTAGGATCACGTGCCTCACTTGTTTGCTCCCTTCCTTACTTGTATCTTCCGTGATTCATTTAT
>CAMYZR010000189.1 GCA_947303905.1 uncultured Atopobiaceae bacterium | reverse complement strand
CAGGTAGCAGAGCTTGTCGATGGCGTCGGACGCATTGGAGACAAGCTCTCGCAAAAAGATCTCGCGGTTGGTGTAGATGGAGTTGATCATCAGGTCAAGGAGCTTCTTGCTCTCGGTCTTGAACTGCTTCATACGGTAGGTCGCTTCCCTTCGATCTCATGTGCGGCACATGGGCCGCCGATACTCACAGGTTCCTTTGTACCCATCAAAGGCGTCAGATTTCAGTCAAATTCAAATCAACCGAAGCGGGCCGATGCGCTTTTACCAGAGCTTGGAAGATGCGGGTTGGCGCGTGCTACATTTGTGCGGACTACAAACTGACCCGCATCGAGCCAGGAGGCCTCCATGGGAATCATCATCAAGAACACCCTCGCCATTCTTCCCGCAGAGGACGGGCACGCCGTCGGACGTCACGACCTCTACGTAGAGGGCACTGACATCGTTGGCATCGACGAGGCGCCGGAGGGCTTCGTAGCAACCGAGGCCATCGACGGCACGCGACGCCTGACCATCCCCGGCCTCATCAACGCGCACACGCACACCTACATGTCGATGATGCGCAACGTGGCCGACGACCTGTCGTTCGCCGACTGGCTCTTTGGCACGATCGAGCCGATCGAGGACAGGCTCGAGCCAAAGGACGCGTACTGGGCCTCGCTGCTCAGCCAGATGGAGATGATCCGCAGCGGCACCACCTGCTTCAACGACCAGCAGATGCACATCCACCAGACCACGCGCGCGGTGCGCGAGTCCGGCATGCGCGCGGTCATCTGCCGCGGTCTCGTCGGTGGCGAGTATGACCTCACCGAGCGCCGCATCCGCGAGGCACTCGAGGAGCGCGATGCCTTTGCAGACTGCGACCGCCTGACCTTCCGCCTGGGGCCGCACGCCCCCTACTCCTGCGGGCCCGACTACCTGCGCGGCGTCGCCGAGGTGGCCAGGCGCGAGGGCATGGGCATCCACATCCACATCGCCGAGAGCCAGACCGAGAGCGACAACATGTGGGAGCAGCACCATTGCACGCCCGTCGAGTACGTGCGCGACGCCGGCATCTTCGAGATGCCCACCATCGCCGCCCACTGCATCCGCGTCAGCGAGTCCGACCGTGCCATCCTCGCCGAGAACGGCGTGAGCGTGGTCACCAACCCCGCATCCAACATGAAGCTCGGCAATGGCTTTGCCCCCGTGCCGGAGCTCGTGGCGGCAGGCATCAACGTGTGCCTCGGTACCGACGGCGCCGCCTCCAACAACGCACAGAACATGTTCCGCGAGATGTCGCTGCTCGCGCTCATCCACAAGGGCACCCACGACACCCCGCAGTGCATCTCTGCCGACGAGGTCCTCGACATGGCCACCCACAACGGTGCTGCCGCGCTAGGACTTCCCACCGGCTCGATCGAGGTGGGCAAGAAGGCGGACCTCGTGTTGCTCGACCTTGACGCACCATCGCTCACGCCGCTCAACAACGCCGTGGCCGCGCTCTCCTACTCCGCGAACGGCTCCGAGGTGGACACCGTCATCATCGACGGACGCATCGTGCTGCGAAACCGCGAGCTGCTCACCATCGACGAGGAGCGCGTGCGTCACGAGATCGCGCGCATCTGCCAGCGCCTCGGACTTGCGTAGCCAGCGTTTTGCGAGAGTGGACCATGCAAGAACCAGATGCCGCGACCGAGCTCTTCTTTGAGGGGCATGAGGATGCCCTGCCGCTCTACCTGCTCTTCGTAGAGAGGCTCTACGCCACCTTCCCCAACACTCACAGGCGTGTGCAGAAGACGCAGATTACCTTTGTCAACCGGCACGTCTTCGCCTGCGTCTCGTTCGCGCGGGTGAAGCGGAAGGCAGAGCTACCCAGCCCCTACCTCGTCATAACCCTCGGACTCCCCTATCCGCTGGAATCCGAGCGTGTTGCAGTGAAGACCGAGCCCTATCCCGGCAGATGGACGACGCACATCGTGGTGGGAACCCCAGGCGAGCTTGACGACGAGCTCTTCTGTTGGGTAGCGCAGGCGTATGGCTTCGCGGAGTCAAAGTGAGGTGGCCGATGCTGAGCCGAGGGCTTCGGCAGCCTTTAGGGCACTGCTAACCTCGTCAGGCCCAAACTGCTCTCCATCCCGCAGGATATCAACAATCACCGACTCCCCGAACTGCTGAGTCATCCGCCGGAGGGCGATATCGCACCACGTGTCATGTCCCTCCGGTAGCTCCCTAACCCTATAGAAGGAACCCAAAACAAGGAACTCCTTGCGTAGGCAGCGGCCAGGAACCACAAAGAGGTCATTCACGCCGAACTCTTCGAGATCGTACTGGAGACAGATGGTGTCGAGTGCGGTCCCATCCTCGATGCGCTCGACAAGTCCACGATAGAAATTGCTGCGAACGATGCCTCTCATGGAATAAGGGCTATCGATCAGGTAAAACTTGCTTTTGCATTCCCTGCAGGTGACGTTTGCATAGTCGCGCCATTCATCCATGGTGGGAGGTAGCTCATCCAGCGCAAGCGCACCGCAGCGAGGACAGTGCAATTCCTGCTTCACCCATTCTTCAGCGCAAAAGTGGTAGACAAATCCACGGTAGCGTCCCTTAGAGGACCTATAGGCGCGAAGGCTGCTGTCGTCGCCTTCCTGCCACAGTTGCTCATACTGCCTATCAAACGTTACGTTCATAGCAGACGTCCTTTTTTGTCAAACCCATACGCTCAAGACGATCACAGAGCACGACCTCGGGCATGAGCGGGCAGCCGCCCATGCAGGCATCGCGCTGCGCGCACGTGGGACATGCCCCACGCAGGTGCGCGCGAAACGCCTCGAAGGGCTCGCTGTTCCAGGCGCGTGCGATGTCCATGTCCTCGCCCAGCTGCACGCCATAGCGGCGGCGCTGGTCGAAGGAGCAGGGCGCCATCACGAGGTCAGGGCCGACGTAGCAGCTGAAGCGCCCGCCCTCGCAGGTGTCGAGCGACTCAGGCGCGATGTTGGCGCAGTGGTTGACGGCACCAGGCACGCAGCAGGAGTCCATGCCCACCTTGAAGCGGTGCGGACGGTCCACCTGCGCAAAGAACGCCGCCACACGTGGGTCGTCCACCGTAAGGACGTTGCCCGCACTCCCCTGCCCAGCCGGCTTGTGCAGAAGGAAGATGACTGCATTGATTCCCTCGGGGAAGTCGTCATGTTCCAGGCGCTCCAGCGCCTCGTCAATGGAGTTGTTGCCCAGCACATAGTGGACGTTGGCGCGCACGCCCGCCCCGAGAAGCATCTGAATAGCGGCAAGCGTATAGGGGCTGCGATACCAGCTCACTGCCACGGCGCCGCAGTAGCGGCCGCAAAGCGCGGCGAGCTCTGGCGTGAGTCCGTAGCCCGAGGTCGTGAAGTTGGGCACCAGCAGGTTCTCGCGGCTGATGCGCAGCAGCTCCTCGAAGTGCGCGTGCTGGTCCGGGTCTCCACGGCCACCCAGCGCCAGCTGGTTGCAGCGCCTTGAGCACTGCTCGCAGATCCAGCGGAAGTCCTCCACCGACATGTCCGGCTGCTCCACCGTGAGGCCACTCTGGTAGCAGCCAATGCCCGCCCTCACGCAGAGGCCTGTCTTTCCGTGGGCGCAGCTGCCCATGACGCCCACGTCGATGAGGTGCGGAAACGACGCCATGAAGGGGTCGACGCCCGTGTCGTGGCCCTCGTCGTCGAGGATGCCCGTGCGCACGTAGGCGCCCGTCTCCATGTCGAAGGCAGAGCGAAAGCGGTAGCGCCTGTCCTCGATCACATACCTCATGCACGTCCTCCGTCCTGCGCTCGCAGCTTGCAACGCTTTCGGCGCGGCTGCCGTTCCAGCGCAGCAACACACGTTGTGACTCGCCTCGGTCGTACCACTCGCGATGTCCGTCAAAGGCTCTTGTATTACAGTGAGCATAGCGTACGCCTCAACCGTGGGAGGTCGCATGAAGATAAGCTCCGACTTCGTGACCAACTCCAGCAGCGCCAACTACGCTGTCGAGTTCCAGCTCAAGGGCACCGGCGACCAAACGGTCTCCTACCACATCTCGACCGGGGGCTCACCGGAATACGAAGGTCAGGAGCCCTACCAGGTGCTCTTCAAATGGGGGTGGCCCATCAAGGCCCTCGACCTCTGGAACCCCATCCTCCCGGAAGACGGAAGCCTGGAGGACATCATCTCCACCCTGATCGGATGCGTGGAGGTGACACCCTACCCAGAGGGCTTCATCCTCGACCAGATGAGCTTCTTCATCGTTGGAGAGCCCACGAAGTACGCAAGCCGTGAGGACC
>CAMYZR010000188.1 GCA_947303905.1 uncultured Atopobiaceae bacterium | reverse complement strand
GTCTGGCCGCCAAACTGCACGATCATGCCGAGCGGCTTCTCCTTCTGGTAGATTGCGAGCACGTCCTCGGTGGTCAGCGGCTCAAAGTAGAGCTTGTCGGAGGTGTCGTAGTCGGTTGAGACGGTCTCGGGGTTGCAGTTGACGATGATCGTCTTGAAGCCGAGCTTGCGCAGGGCGATGGCCGCGTGAACGGAGCAGTAGTCGAACTCGATGCCCTGGCCGATGCGGTTGGGGCCGCCGCCGAGGATCATGATCTTGTCGCCCTCGAGCGGCTCGCTCGCGTCGGGCGCGTTGTAGGTGGAGTAGAAATACGCGCTGTCGGGCGTGGACGAGACGTGCACCTTGTCCCAGCCCTCGACGACGCCGAGCTCGGTGCGCTGCGCGCGGATGTCGGCCTCGGCCAGACCGGTGATCTGAGCGAGGTAGCGGTCGGCAAAGCCGTCGCGCTTGGCCTGCGCGAGCATGTCGTCGGGGAGCTGCTCGCCGGGGTTGGCCTCCACGTAGGCGAGAATCTCCTGCTCCTCGGCCACCAGCTCGGCCATCTCCTGCAAGAACTCCTGCTTGATGTGCGTCAGCGCGAACAGCTGGTCGACGGTCGCACCCTTGCGCAGCGCCTCGTACAGCTGGAACTGGCGCTCGCTCGTGGGGGTCGAGATGAGGTCGATCAGCTGGCCCAGCGAGAGCTCGTTGAAGTTCTTGGCAAAGCCCAGGCCAAAGCGCCCCTGCTCGAGCGAGCGGATCGCCTTCTGGAAGGCCTCCTTGTAGGTCTTGCCGATGGACATGACCTCGCCCACCGCGCGCATCTGGGTGCCCAGCTTGTCCTCGATGCTCTTGAACTTCTCGAAGGCCCAGCGCGCGAACTTGATGACCACGTAGTCGCCGTCCGGGTGGTACTGGTCGAGCGTGCCCCACTTGCCGCAGGGGATCTCGTCCAGGGTCAGGCCGCTGGCGAGCATGGCGCTGATGAGGGCGATCGGGAAGCCCGTCGCCTTGGAGGCCAGCGCGGAGGAACGGCTGGTACGGGGGTTGATCTCGATGATGATGTCGCGGTCGGTGACGGGGTCGTGCGCCCACTGGACGTTGGTGCCGCCGATGACCTTGACCGCGTCGACGATGCGGTAGCTCTTCTCCTGCAGGCGATCGATGGTCTCCTGCGCGATGGTCTGCATCGGCGCCACGCAGAAGGAGTCGCCGGTGTGGATGCCCATCGGGTCGATGTTCTCGATGGTGCAGACGGTGATCATCTTGCCGTTGGCGTCGCGGACGACCTCGAACTCGAGCTCCTCCCAGCCCAGGACCGACTCCTCCACCAGCACCTCGTGCACGGGGCTCGCCGCCAGGCCGCGCGCGACCACGCGGCGCAGCTCCTCGACGTTGTACACCAGGCCGCCGCCCGTGCCGCCCATGGTGTAGGCCGGACGCAGCACGCAGGGGTACCCGAGCTCGCGGGCGATGCCCACGGCCTCTTCCACGCTGTAGGCGACCTTGCTGCGGGCCATCTCGATGCCCAGCTCGGCCATGAGCTCCTTGAAGGCCTCGCGGTCCTCGCCGCGCTCGATGGCGTCGACCTGGACGCCGATGACCTTCACGCCGTACTTGTCGAGCACACCGGTCTTGGAGAGCTCGCTCGAGAGGTTGAGGGCCGACTGACCGCCGAGGTTGGGCAGGATGGCGTCAGGGCGCTCCTTCTCGATGATTGCCTCGAGGCGCTCGATGTTGAGCGGCTCGATGTAGGTGCGGTCGGCCGTGCCCGGGTCGGTCATGATGGTTGCGGGATTGGAGTTGACGAGGACGATCTCATATCCAAGGTTTCGCAGTGCCTTGCACGCCTGCGTACCAGAGTAGTCAAACTCGCACGCCTGGCCGATGATGATGGGGCCAGAACCGATGATAAGGACCTTATGAATGTCCGTGCGCTTGGGCATGAGTGGCTCCTTTCGCTCGTACCAACAGACGCTTAGCGCAAAGGGGCCTCGTGAAAAACCCTCGTCTATACTGACAGATGAGCTGGTCAAACACGCAAGATTGCAACACGACCGCAATATATGCAGCTGAGTCTGATAGATATGCCGTGTTATGCATATATGGGTAAGTCCGACTCACCTTGCCGCATCCTTGCGCGTAGGCCTGACACTGGCGTTTTGCTCGTGGAGACAAAACCTTTGTGCTCCTCGTGATATGACATACTCTTCGGCTTGAAAAAGGGACCCGCATCTCTGCGGGTCCCTTGGTGGTGCCTATGCTGTCGATGACTTACGCCTCGGCGTAGAGGTCCTGCAGCTTGACGAGGTGCTCGTAGCGATCCATGGCAGCCTGCTCGTTCTTGGCGAACAGCTCCTCGGCGCGCTCGGGGAACTCGCGGGTCAGACGGTTGTAGCGAGCCTCGTTCTTGAGGAACTCCTGGTAACCGCCGGCCGGAGCCTTGCTGGTGAGCGTGAACTTCTTGCCCTTGGGAGCAGCCGGGTTGAAGGAGAAGAGGTTCCAGTAACCGCACTCGACGGCCTTCTTCATCTCGTCCTGGCAGTGGGTCATGCCGCCCTTGATGGAGTGCATCTCGCAGGGGCTGTAGCCGATGATGAGGGACGGGCCGTCGTAGGCCTCGGCCTCCTGGATGGCCTTGAGGGTCTGAGCGGGGTTGGCGCCCATGGCGACCTGCGCCACGTAGACGTAGCCGTAGCTCATAGCGATCTCGGCGAGGCTCTTCTTCTTGATCTCCTTGCCAGCTGCGGCAAACTGGGCCACCTGGCCGATGTTGGAAGCCTTGGAGGCCTGGCCGCCGGTGTTGGAGTACACCTCGGTATCGAAGACGAAGACGTTGACGTTGTTGCCGGAGGCGAGGACGTGGTCCAGGCCGCCGAAGCCGATGTCGTAGGCCCAGCCGTCGCCGCCGAAGATCCAGAAGGACTTCTTGGTGAGGTAAGCCTTGTCGGCGAGGATGGCCTTGGCGGCGTCGGAGCCGTCAGCCTCGAGGGCGGCGATCAGAGCGGCAGCGGTGGTCTTGCTGGCGTCGGTGTCGTTGCGAGCGGCAGCCCAAGCCTCGGCAGCAGCCTTGGCCTCGTCGCCAGCCTCGGCAGCCCAAGCCTCGACCTGGTTGGCAACCTTGTCCTGGACGGCCTTGTAGCCAAGGTACATACCCAGGCCGTGCTCGGCGTTGTCCTCGAACAGGGAGTTGTTCCACGCGGGGCCATGGCCCTCGGCGTTGGTGGTGTAGGGGCTGGTGGCAGCCGGGTTGCCCCAGATGGAGGAGCAGCCGGTGGCGTTGGAGATGAACATGCGGTCGCCGGCGACCTGGGTCACGAGGCGAGCGTATGCGGTCTCGGCGCAGCCTGCGCAGGAGCCGGAGAACTCAAGCAGCGGCTTCTTGAACTGGATGCCCTTGACGTTGTTGGCGATGGTCTCGGGCTTCTCGGTAATGTTGGCGACGGCGTAGTCGAAGGCGGCCTGCTGGGCAAGCTCCTCCTCCTGGCCGACCATGGTGAGGGCACCACGCGGGCAGACGCCGGCGCAGACGCCGCAGCCCATGCAGTCGAGCGGGCTGATGGCGAGGGTGTAGACCATGCCGGGGAACTTCTTGGCCGGAGCCAGCGGAATGGTGCGCATGACCTCGGGTGCGGCGGCAGCCTCATCCTCGTTCAGAGCGAACGGACGGATGGTGGCATGCGGGCAGACGTTGGCGCAGTTGTTGCACTGGATGCACTTGGTCTCGTCCCAACGCGGCACGAACACGGCAACGCCGCGCTTCTCGTAGGCGGAGGCGCCGAGCTCGAACTGGCCGTCGGCGATGTCCTTGAAGTCGGAGACCTTGAGGCTGTAGCCGTCCATCATGTCGATCGGGTGCAGGAGCTCCTTGACCTGCTTGACGATGGCCTCCTTGCCCTCGAGGGTGAGGACGCTCGGCTCGTCGGTAGCGGTCTTCCAGCTCTCGGGGATCTCGATCTCCTTGAAGGCGGTGGCGCCGGCGTCGATGGCCTTCCAGTTGGCCTCGACGATGGCCTGGCCCTTCTTGGCGTAGGAGTGCTCGGCGGCGTCCTTCATGTAGGTGATGGCGTCCTCGGCGGGCAGGACCTTGGCCAGGGCGAAGAAGGCAGACTGGAGGATGGTGTTGGTGCGCTTGCCCATGCCCACCTGGAGCGCCAGGTCGATGGCGTTGATCAGGTAGACGTGGATGTCGTTGTTAGCGATGTACTGCTTGGCAGCGGCGTTGAGGTGCTTGTCGAGCTCCTCGAGATCCCACTGGCAGTTGATCAGGAAGGTGCCGCCGGGCTTGACGTCGCGGACCATCTTGAAGCCCTTGACGATGTAGCTGGGGTTGTGGC
>CAMYZR010000187.1 GCA_947303905.1 uncultured Atopobiaceae bacterium | reverse complement strand
AGTACCTGCCCAGGGGCGGCTGTGGCGTGGTGAGCTTCTGCGTGGCGGGCGGTCGTGCTGCCGCCGAGAAGTTCATGGCAGGCCTCAAGATTGCCGCCATCGAGACCCATGTGGCCGACGCGCGCACCTGCTGCCTGCATCCCGCCAGCTCGACGCATCGCCAGATGACCGATGAAGAGCTGGTCGCTGCTGGTGTCATGCCCAACATGGTGCGCCTGTCCTGCGGCCTCGAGGACGCCGCCGACCTCATCGCCGACGTCGAGCAGGCCCTCGCACAGCTCTAGGCGCATCGCGACAGATGGTTCGCTGCGGCGGCAGGCACGTGGGGAGACCCCCTTCTTGCCTGCCGCCTTTCGCGTGCCATACTGGTGCCAGCCGACAACCGAGGAGGGGCACCTATGGCACGCGTTCTGTATCAGGGCCACGGAAGCATGCGCTTTACCACCAAGGCTGCCCACGACGTTCCCGTCCACCTGCAGCCAGGTGAGCCCTACGGCGAGAAGCAGGCCCAACGCTTTGCCGAGCTTGCGCCAAACGCGCTGCTCATCCGTCCGGGCGAGGAAGTCGAGCTGGTCTAGGGCCGGCCTCGTCCCGTTGGGGTTCGGGTGCCAGGCACGAGGCGGAGGCGATACAATCTAGGTCGTATTTGTGTCTGGGGCATCGCGTAGCGTGATGGTCCGCTACACGCTACGAGCGAGGAGGTCACATGGCGCGCATCATCTGTCCCAACTGTGGCGAGGTCATCGAGGTCGATCCCTCACGGGTGGAGGATCTTACCCGCCAGCTCCGCGACGAGCTCTTCGAGCACGACCTGCAGGCGCGTCTTGCCGAGGTCGGCCATAGGCACGAGGCCCAGCTTGAGACGGCTCGCAGCGAGGAGCGTCGTGAGGCGGACCGTCGCGTGGCCGAGCTCAACGACCGGCTCAAAAGCGCGCAGCACCAGGCCGAGCTCGACGTGGCGCACGAGCGAGCCGTGGCCGACGAGCGGGCCGCACAACTGAAGGCGCAGGTAGAGGCTGCCGTGCGCGAGGGCGAGCTGGCGGCAGAGCGCGTGCGTGCGGAGGCTGCCGAGCAGAGGGCACAGCTCGAGCGCAAGCTCGACGAGGAGCGCATGAAGGCCCGTGAGCAGGCGGTCCAGGCATCGGATGCCGCCAAGGCAGCCGAGGCGCGCCTCTCCGGCGAGGTCACGCGTCTTCAGGCGCAGCTTGCGGCGCAGGAGCAGACCCTGCGGGCGCAAAACGAGGCGGAGCTGCTTAAGGTGACGGCCGATCTCCAGAGGGACAAGAGCAACCTCGAGGCACAGCTCAGCGTGGAGCGTGCAAACAGCGAGCAGGCTCAGGCCACGCTGCGCGCCGAGATGTCGCGTCGGGAGAGCGAGCTCAACCAACAGGCCGAGGAGCGGCTCAAGGCAAAGGACGAGCAGATCGAGCAGTACAAGGACGATCTGCAGCGCCTGCGCGACTACCGCATCAGCCTCTCCACCAAGCTCATTGGCGAGTCGCTCGAGCATCACTGCGAGGACGAGTTCAACCGCATCCGCATGCAGGCTTATCCGCATGCCACCTTCGAGAAGGACAACACCGTCGTCGAGGGCACCAAGGGCGACTTCGTCTTCCGCGACTATGACGAAGATGGCAACGAGCTGCTCTCCATCATGTTCGAGATGAAGAACGAGGAGGAGCTCTCGAGCAAGCGCAAGCGCAACGAGGACCACTTCAAGAAGCTCGACTCGGACCGAACCAAAAAGAACTGCGAGTATGCCGTGCTCGTCTCCACGCTGGAGCCAGACAACGAGTTCTACAACGCTGGCATTGCGGACGTGTCATGGCGCTATCCCAAGATGTTCGTGGTGCGGCCGCAGTGCTTCATCACCATCATCGGCCTGCTCAAGGCGGCCGCGCTGACCGCCCACCCGTATCGCATGCAGCTCGAGCGCATCAAGCGCGAGGAGCTCGACGTGACCACCTTCGAGGACAAGGTCTCCACGCTCGTGGGGGGCATCGAGAACGACTACAAGCTTGCCTCCAAGAACTACGAGCAGGCATCCAAGGACATCGATGCGATCATCGACAAGCTCAAGCATCTCCAGGCCCAGCTTGGTACCGCGGCCAAGCATCTTGGCACGGCCAGCAATCGGGGCAAGAAGCTGACGGTCAAGCGTCTGACCTGGGGAAACCAGACAATGAAGGCCGCATTTGCCGAGGCGGCGGCCGAGCGCGCCGCGCGGGCGGTCGAGACCGAGGGCGAAGTCGAGCCGATCGAGACGGACGAGGGCATCGAGCCTGATGCCTGGGAGTAGGTGCGCTTTGCAGGATGCGCCGAGAGACATGGAGGGATGACATGAGCGAGACAATGGGACCCCAGGAGCGTCTGGCACGCGAGATTGCCATGAAGGCGCACGGATCGACGGCCAACTCCAAGACGGGTGATGCCTACATCAACCATCCCGCGCATGTGGCCGCACAGGTCGAAGGCGACGAGGCCAAGGCCGTGGGCTGGCTGCACGACGTGGTCGAGGACACCTCCTACACGCTGGATGACCTGCGTGCTGCCGGCCTTTCCGCCGAGGTTGTAGAGGCTGTCGAGGCCATGACCCGCCGTTCGGGCGAGCGCTATTTCGACTACGTGCGCCGTGCCGCGGCAAACCCGCTTGCTCGCGTGGTAAAAGAGGCTGACCTGCGCCACAACCTCAACCTGGGGCGCATTCCCATGCCCACCGAGCGAGATCTCGAGCGCATTCGGACCAGGTACCTCCCGGCGCTTCGCATCGTGCTCGGTCAGTAGGCGCTGCGGGCAAGCTTCGCAGCAGATTGCTCCAGTGTTCGAGCAATATGCCGCGAGCTGCACTCGGGTGACTGAAAATGACCGTTCATGTGCGTCGATGCACCGCTCGCCAGATATACCGAATGGGCGTTTCCGATGGGCGATTGGCTGACTTTTGGCCGAAGTTCCTGTTGTACCGTAATTCCGATTGGCGAGACGGACGGAGGGACTGTTTCCAATGGCAGAGGGTGTTCGAAGAGAGACAATCTGGTGCGAGTCGACAGACGGCATCTCGCGCCTTCACGGATATATCTGGTGGCCCGAGGAGGGCGTGGTTCCTCACGCGGCCGTGCAGCTCGTGCATGGTATGGCCGAGTACATCGGCCGCTACGACGAGTTTGCGCGCTACCTCAACAGCAAGGGCTTCATCGTGTTTGGCCACGACCATATCGGGCACGGTGAGAGCGTAGCCTCGAAGGACGAGTGGGGCAACCTGCCCGTCGAGGGAGGCAAGGAGATTCTGGTGGAGGACGTTCATCGCGTTCGCACCGATGCCCTTGCCCGCATAACCGAGGTCTATGGTGCCACTCCGGAGCTGTTCCTGTTTGGCCACTCCATGGGCAGCTTCGTGGTGCGTGCGTACCTCTCGCGCCATGGCGCGGGCCTTGCGGGGGCCATCATCTGCGGCACGGGCTTCATGCCTCCGCGTACGGCGGCCATGGGCAACCGCGTGGCCCGTCTGGTCGCCCGCGTGCGTGGTGGCAGCCATCACAGCAAGCTGCTCAACAGCATGGGCGTGGGCGGTTATGCCAAGGAGATCGATGACGCCGAGACCGATCTCGACTGGCTCTCCCACAACCGCGACAACGTCAACCGCTACATCGCCGACGAGGCTTGCGGCTTCATGTTCACGGCGGGTGGCTACGTGACGCTCACCGACCTCATGCACGAGGTCTGCACCGCCGCATGCGTGTCCACCTACCCCAAGGACCTGCCCCTTCTCTACATCGCGGGCACCGAGGACCCGGTCGGCGAGTGCGGCGAGGGCGTGAGCAAGGCAGCTGACCTCGCGCACGGTGCCGGTGTTGCTGACGTGCGCTGCCGCCTGTATGCGGGCATGCGTCACGAGATTCTCAACGAGAATGGCCGCCAGGTGGTCTTTGACGACGTGGTGAGTTGGATGGAGGGATACCTCAAATGAGCGAGTCGGCAGACAGGCCCCAGTACGTAGTGGCACTCGACCAGGGCACCACCTCATCGCGAGCGGTGCTGGTCGATCACGACGGCAAGATGGTCGACGTGGTGCAGCGCGAGTTCACGCAGATCTACCCAAAGCCGGGCTGGGTTGAGCATAACCCGCAGGAGATTCTCTTCTCCCAGCTGGGCAGCCTGACCGAGCTGCTGCAGCGCCATGGACTTGGTGCCGCTGACATCGCGTGCATCGGCATCGACAACCAGCGTGAGACTACTGTGGTGTGGGATCCTTCTACCGGCGAGCCCGTCTGTAACGCCATCGTGTGGCAGTGCCGTCGTACGGCCGACATGGTGGAGCGCCTCTGTGGTGACCCGGCCATTGC
>CAMYZR010000186.1 GCA_947303905.1 uncultured Atopobiaceae bacterium | reverse complement strand
GGCAACGCCGAGCGGGCGCTGTTCCGCGCGGCACAGGACAACTCCAAGGTGGCTGCCGACCTCGAGCTGATCAAGGCGCGCGCGGCCGACCCGGCGCTCGACCGCTACCTGCCGCAGCTCTATGGCGGCAGCGCGATGCCAGTGGAGCACATCTCCTCCGACGCGCTGGTGGTGCTGGCCGAGCCGCGCGCCCTCTTTGACGACTGCACCCGCGCCTTTGACGAGATCCAGGCTGCGGCGGGCATGGTCCACGTTCCGGTCGACGGGCTCTATACCACGCCGCGCGCCATGAGCTTTGGCACCCAGCAGCGGCTGTCGCTCTCGTCGATCCTCATGCAGGGCGGTGCGGCGGTCTCCGAGCTCGAGGTCCGCCAGCCGGCCATCGCCGGGTCTGACGCCAAGCTGCTCGGGCGCGTGCGCCAGTTTGTGAACGACCACTATGCCGTGGTGTTTGCGGTGCCGGACCGCAGCGCGCGTGAGCATCTGGAGCTCGTCTTCTCGGATGAGCACATCCCCTTCGAGGAGCGCCTGGGTGGCAGCTACCGCCAGGCGGCAGGGGCCCATGGTGCCACCGATCTGCTCAAACGGGGTTCTGTGACCTTTACCGACCTGCCTGTTCCTGCGGGCGTGGTCATCCCCTCGGCGCATCTCGCGGTGCTCTCCGTGGGGGACCTCACCACGCGTACGGCGCGCAAGAGCCGTGGCCGACGCGTGGACGTCACCGCAGTCACCTTCCCCTTCAAGCCGGGCGACTACGTGGTGCATGCCACGCATGGCATCGCGCTCTTCTCCGACATCGTCCGCCAGGAGGTGGGCGGCCGCGAGCGCGATTACTTCCTGCTTGAGTATGCGGGAGGCGACAAGCTCTACGTGCCGCTCGAGCAGGTGGATCGCGTCACGCGCTACGTGGGTCCGGACGGGGGCAGCCCACGTCTGACGCGCCTCAACACCGCCGACTGGAGCCGCGTGACGGGCAAGGCCCGTACCAGCGTGAAGAAGCTCGCGTTCGACCTCGTGGACCTCTATACGCGGCGCTCCTCGGTGACGGGCTACGCCTTCTCGCCCGACACGCCCGCCCAGGCGGACATGGAGGCGAGCTTCCCCTACGAGGTGACCGACGACCAGAAGAGCGCCATCGCCGACATCAAGGCCGACATGGAGGCCGCACGGCCCATGGACCGCCTGCTCTGCGGTGACGTGGGCTTCGGCAAGACCGAGGTGGCCCTGCGGGCCGCCTTCAAGTGCTGCCAGGACGGCAAGCAGGTGATGGTGCTGTGCCCCACCACCATTCTGGCCGAGCAGCACTTCCAGACCTTCTTCGAGCGCTTTGCCCCCTTCGACGTGCAGGTTCGTGTGCTGTCGCGCTTTGTGACGCCCGCTCAGCAGCGCCAGGCGCTCAAGGGCTTCGCGGACGGCACGGTGCAGGTGCTCATCGGCACGCACCGCCTGCTGTCGGCGGACGTGAACCCCTACGACCTGGGCCTCGTCATCATCGACGAGGAGCAGCGCTTTGGCGTGCAGCACAAGGAGCAGCTCAAGAACATGCGCGAGCAGGTCGACGTGCTCACGCTCTCGGCCACGCCCATCCCGCGCACCATGCAGATGGCGGTCTCGGGCGTGCGCGACATGTCACTGATCCTCACTCCGCCCCCAGGACGCCTGCCCGTCAAGGTGTCGGTGGGGGAGTACGACCCCAACATCGTGAGCGACGCCATCCGCTTCGAGCTGGCGCGCAAGGGGCAGGTGTATTACGTGTCCAATCGCGTGACCACCATCGAGGACGCGGTGGAGCGCGTGAACGAGGCCGCGCCCGAGGCGCGCGTGGGCGTGGCGCACGGACAGATGAGTGCCGCGCAGGTCGAGGACGTGATGCTGCAGTTCTCCGCGCACGAGATCGACGTGCTCGTGGCGACGACGATCATCGAGAGCGGCATCGACAACCCGCACACCAACACGCTTATCATCGAGGACTCGCAGCGCCTCGGCCTGGCGCAGCTCTACCAGCTCAAGGGCCGCGTGGGGCGTGGGCGCGTTCAGGCCTATGCGTACTTCATGTTCCCCGGCGAGATTCCGCTGACGCCTGAGGCCACCGACCGCCTGCTCGCCCTGGACGAGTTCCAGGACCTGGGCAGCGGCATGCGCATCGCGATGCGCGACCTGGAGATTCGCGGCGCGGGCTCGCTCATGGGCGCCGAGCAGCACGGCAACCTCTCCGGTGTGGGCTTTGACCTGTTCACGCAGATGCTGGGACAGGCCGTGGCCGAGGCTCGCGGCGAGGCGGGCGAGATGGAGATGCCGGAAGTCACCATCAACCTCCAGGCCGACTTCTACCTGGCCGAGGAGTACCTGCCCGATGTGGACAAGCGCGTGCTGGCGTACCGGCGCCTCGCTGCGGCGACCGAGCTCTCCGAGGTGGACAGCCTGCAGATGGAGCTCGAGGACCGCTACGGCGCACTGCCGCTGGCGGGCAAGAACCTCTTCGACCGTGCGCGCATCCGCATCCGTGCGGGGCGACTCAAGTGCACGTCGGTCTCGCTCACGGGCGGACGCATCGTGTACCAGGGCGTGGACGTGCCGCGCCGCCTGCTGCCCAAGCTCAAGGCGCGCCGCGCGCTGGTGCTCCCCAAGTCGCAGCTGCTCAAGTACCCCTTCCACACGGGCCGCGAGGAGATCATGCCGGCCGCGCTGGGGGTGCTCGAGGAGCTCGGCGGGGACGACGAGGAGGCCTGATACTTCACCCGGTACCTCAAACTCGAAAATCCTGAGACATCAACAGGGATTTCTCTTCGCGTCAAGCGAGTTTGAGGTACCCGCAAAAGTACACCCCACTACGAGAGGGACTGACGATGACGGAAAACGAGCTTCTTGAGCTTACGAATGCCGTGGACGACGAGATCAGCGCTCGCGAGGGCGCACCGGGGACCCATCCCGAGTGGGATCGGCTCGTGCGCACCATCTGGCGCCTGCGCCAGCCCGACGGCTGCCCCTGGGACAAGGTGCAGACGCACGAGTCCATCACCAAGAACATGGTGGAGGAGGCCTACGAGGCCGTGGAGGCAATCTGCCAGAACGACACGCCCCACCTGCGCGAGGAGCTCGGCGACGTGCTCGAGCAGGTGCTGCTGCATGCCCAGATAGCCCAGGACACAGACGAGTTTGACATTGACGACGTGTGTCGCGAGCTCAACGAGAAGCTCGTGCGCCGCCATCCGCACGTGTTTGGCGATGCGGCCAAGGCCGGAGCGGTGGGCACAGCCGGCGAGGTGCTCGGCATATGGGACGACGTCAAGAAGTCCGAGCGCGAGGCCAAGGGCGAAGGCACGCGCGAGCCGGGGCTTCTCGACTCCGTGCCCCTCTCGCTGCCAGCGCTCATGCAGTGCCAGAAGATCTCCAAGCGGGCAGCCAAGGCGGGCTTCGAGTGGGACAGCGTGGACGAGGTCTGGGATCAGGTGGCCAGCGAACGCGCCGAGTTCGAGGCCGAGGAGCGCGGCAGCGCGGCTGCCGCCGAGGAGTTCGGCGACATCCTGTTTGCGCTGGTAAACGTCGCGCGCCATGAGGGGATCGATGCAGAGGAGGCTTTGGCCGCCTCCAATCGCAAGTTCCGTCGCCGCTGGGCAGCCATGGAGGCCCTCGCCCGCGACGAGGGCGTGGCGATCGACTCCCTCTCCACAGCTCGTCTGAACGAGCTCTGGAACGAGGTCAAAGCCAAGGAGTAACCGCGGGCGGGCCCTTGCGCCCGCCCGCCGTGCGGCATCCGTTGGAGAAAGTTCTTTCCATTTGCGGTGGATGCGACCACGGCGGGCGCATCCCGTGCTATAACTATATGTGGCGGATTCGTCCGCCGCGCCAACACACACCTCAAACAAAGCAGTGGCATGAACACTCGAGCAGACAACATGGCATTCCGCTCTGTTCCCCTCATCCAACGGGGGGATGCATCGGCATTTGGCTCGACGCGGAGTACGCGCGACAGGATGTCGGGCGACCGCTCTGCGCGCTCCTCTCGCCATGCCACGCGTCTGTCCGAGGTTGGCACTGCCGATTTCGGCAGGAGCCGTCTGGCCGAGGGCCAGAGCGTGAGCGCCTACGCTGGCGAGTCCGGCGTGGTGGGCGTGAGCCGTCGGCACGAGCGCTGGACGGTGGTGTCCGGCGAGCAGACGCACACCAAGCGCAGGCAGCCCGCACAGGAGGCCGAGCAGGTCGAGCCGGTCAACCGCCGCAGGTTCGTCGAGGACTACGATGACGGTGCCGTGGCCATCTCCGGTTCCGAGAGCCGTCGCAACGCCGTGATCGGCGCCCTTCGCGCGGTGCCCGAGGCCATCGGCGGGGCGGTGCTTGCTGGTGGCGCGGCC
>CAMYZR010000185.1 GCA_947303905.1 uncultured Atopobiaceae bacterium | reverse complement strand
GGTACAGCTCGGCGCTCCGGGAAGCCTGCCTTTCCCCGGATGAGGCCTGTTCCATTCTGGCGGAGGACAGCGCTCCCTACGGAGATACGGACTGGCTGCTTAAAAAGCTGAACGGCATGCCCCGCATCCCTGACGCTTTCGTCTGTGCGAACGACTATCTTGCCATCCACCTGATGGCCGCCTTGAAGGCCAAGGGGATATCCATGCCAGAAGACGTCATGGTTGCGGGTTTCGGCGGTAGCCCAGAGGCTTCCATCATCGAACCTTCCCTGACGACCGCCAAGATTCCCAGCAGTGACATCGGAAAGCTTGCCGCCACCGTTCTGTCGAGACGAATCCAACAACCAGGCTTCCCCTTCCTCTTGAACTACGTGCAGACCACGCCCATCTGGGGAGACAGCACTCGCTAAGCCCCCTCGGAAGGGCGTTCGGAACGGGACCTATGGCCGTGGGGTTGCCTCAACTGGCACCCTTCCGTGGCGTTTGTGAGCCGTTCATATAATGACGCCAAGGTCCAAACGTCACCGCACCAGAAGGGAGTCCTGCCATGATTCGCACCAAGAGCGTCACCCTCACCACCCTACCTGCTGCAATTGCCTATCGACTCAAGGGAACGTCCGGCGGATCCTCCCTTGTCATCGTGCGCGCGGACGAGCCACAGCCGGGCATCGCAACCATCAGCAAGACCTCGGGCGAGCCCATCATCGCAACCAACACCCCAGCGGTCGCCTATCCCATCGAGGCCTTCAGGGAGGCGCTCGAGCTGACCTCTGGTCTGCCGTATCGCCGTCAGGGCAAGCCCGCCGCGCCAGGCCTGGTCCCCACGGCCACCGAGGAGCCCGCTGTCGAAGACGAGCAGACAGACGAGGCGACCGAGATCGTCGTCGCAAGCGACGAGTACCAGAGCGTGCTTGACGCCTACACCACCAA
Organism: uncultured Atopobiaceae bacterium; assembly: GCA_947303905.1. Taxonomy (GTDB): domain Bacteria; phylum Actinomycetota; class Coriobacteriia; order Coriobacteriales; family Atopobiaceae; genus UBA1367. The sequence goes on along the minus strand of CAMYZR010000185.1, from coordinate 3,444 downwards.
GGACGGCAAGTTCTCCTACGATCTCATGAACAAGGAGATGATCCAGTTTGCTCACAAGAGCGAGATGGTGGGCCGCATGATTGGCGCCGGCGAGGAAGAGGATGCCATCCTCGCCTACATCATCGGGACGAAGTTCCGCAACATCACCGGCAACAAGGACCTCGCCGACGAGCAGGTTTCTCTCATTGCGGCGCTCATTGACGAGATCAGCCCCAAGGGCGCCTTCAAGGAGCTCAAGGCAAAGGTCCGCTCCATGCTCGGCGAGGCAAAGCGCGCATAGCGCACGCACGATGCCAACGACATGCCCCAACTGAACGGTGCCACGGGATCAGCTCCCGTGGCACCTTGTTCCTTGCTTTTGATGACTCGGGGATCAGCGAGTGACTCCTACTCCTCACATGCCCGCTCGAGGGTGTCCACCACGATCTGCAGCGCCTTAATGCGCGCATAGTGCTTGTCCACCGACTCGAGGACGTGCCACGGGGCAAAGGTCGTGCTCGTCTTGCGCAGCATCTCGTCGACCGCCTGCTCGTAGAGGTCCCACTTCTCGCGGTTGCGCCAGTCCTCCTCGGTGATCTTCCACTGCTTCTCTGGCGTGTTCTGGCGGTCGGTGAAGCGCTCGAGCTGCGTCTGGGAGTCGATCTGCACCCAGAACTTGATGACCACCACGCCGGCATCCACGAGCTCCTTCTCGAACTCGTTCATCTCGTTGAAGGCGCGCTGCCAGTCATTCTCGGAACAGAAGCCCTCGAGCCGCTCGACCATCACGCGGCCGTACCAGGTGCGGTCGAAGATGGCGATGTGGCCGCTCTTGGGCAGGCGGTTCCAGAAGCGCCACAGGTAGTGGCGCGCCTTCTCGTGCGGCTCGGGGCTGGCGATGGGGTGCACCACGTAGCCGCGCGGGTCGAGTGCCGATGTGATGCGCTTGATGTTGCCGCCCTTGCCGGCAGCGTCCCAGCCCTCGTAGCAGATGACCACGGGAATCCGCTTGCGGTAGGCGGTGTAGTGCAGCTCGCGCAGGCGCACGTGCAGCGCCTTGAGCTGCTCGTGGTACTCCTTGTCGGTGAGGGTCTTGTCGAGGTCGATCTGGGCGAGGGGCGTGACCTTCTTGAGCGGGAAGACGTTCTGGCGCAGGGGCGCGGCGATGCCACGGTTGTGGATGGCCACGTCGACGCCCATGTTGAGAAACTCCAGCACCTGCAGCGTCGCCCACGCGCGGTCGCGCGCGTCGATGATGTACCACGGGGCGCTCGAGCGGTTGGTGTCGCGCAGGTAGCGGTCGTAGACGTCCAGGCACTCGTCGTAGTGGTCGTTCTCCCAGACGTCCGACTCGTCAACTCGCCAGCTGGTGTTCTCGTTCGCGGCCAGCGCGTCCAGGCGCCTGCGCTGCTCCTTCTGGCCGATGTGGAAGAAGAACTTCATGACGAGGTAGCCGTTGTCCACCAGCTGGCGCTCGCACATGTTGATGGAGTCAATCCGCTGATCGTAGGTGTCGCCGTCGAGATCGCCCTTCACGCGGCTGTGGGTGACCTCCTCCATCCAGAAGGTGTCATAGAACCTGAACTGGCCCGCCTCGGGAATCTCCACCATGTAGCGCCAGAGGAAGGGGTAGCGGCGCGCATCCTCAGTGGGTTCTGCATCGAGGGTAGACACCTGGAAGAAGCGCGGGTCCATGTCCTTGATCACGCGCGACAGCACGCTGCCCTTGCCGGCCGACCCCCAGCCCTCGAAGATCACCATCACGGGGACCTTGGCCTCCTTGATGCGTATCTGGTTTGCGGCAAGCTTTGCCTGCTCCTCTGCGGTGCGTTTCTTGACCTCGGCTTTGTCTGGCTTGCTGGCTTTGGCGAAATCCTTGAGCATGACTGCCTCCCCGCGTGCGGCGTGCGCTTGTCTGGATTGTAAGGGCAGGTGAGAGGCCACAAGAGAGCAATGGGCGCGACGGTTGGAGCAGCTCGGTAGCGGGCGAACGTTGGGGGCGGTTCCCTGCAGTCGTCTCGCAAAAGGGCGTTCGGGACGGAGACCTTTGTCCTTTTGCGAATGCCCTCCTGCGGCTTTCCTGATTCTGGAACCGCGGTGACGGCTGACATGACGCCTCCTACGATGGACCCAAGCAGTCAGACATCGAGGAAGGGGAGGTCATGAAGGTGACAGGCAGGTATCTACTGGTGGTGGCAGCCCTCTGCGGGCTTTCGGCGGCAACGGTCGGTCTCATCACCAACGTGGCGGGGCTCTTCTTCTCGCCCATGGCTCAGGAGTTTGGTGTGATGCAAGGTGCCGCGAGCATGACGCTCACCATCGCCAACATCTGCGTGGCACTGGGCGGCCTGGCGACGCGTCGCCTGACCAAGCTGGTTCCCCTGCGCGTATTGTTGGTGGCAGGCGTCGCGATTATGGCAGGATCGCTCGTGGGCATGGCGCTTGCGCCGAGCATCTCCGTCGTATACATACTGTCAGCTGCGCGTGGCATCGCGGGAGGCATCATCGGGTTCGTGCTCATCACGTACGTGCTCAACAAGTGGTTCGTGTCCCAGCTGGGCCTGGTCACCAGCATCGCGATGGGCTTCAGCGGTCTGGCTGGCGCCCTCTTCACGCCCCTCATCCAACCCGTGGTGTCGGGCATGGGCTGGCGCGCGGGAGAGATCTTGGTCGCGGTGCTCACGGTGGTGCTCTGCCTGCCCGCCATCCTCTTCGTCCCGTCCTGCGACCCCTCCGATGCCGGCCTCACGCCACTTGGCGCCGAGGATGCTCCCGCTCAGACTACGACCAATGGTCCCAAGCCGCCAATCAAGGTCGACCGCATGCTCTTTGCTGGTGTCGTGCTGTACGCCGTGCTCTCCGCGGCCGTGAGCGCCATGCCGCAGCACTTCCCGGGCTTTGCCGAGGAGGTCGGTCTCTCGGCAGCGGTTGGCGCTGGCATGATCTCGGCCCGCATGGTAGCCAACACGCTCGGCAAGATCGTGATGGGTTGGCTCACCGACCACATCGGAGCCCGTGCGTCCATCATGGTCTACACCGCACTCGTCGTCGCGGCCATCGCAGCGCTGCTACTGGTCCACATACCCGCAGCTTTCATCGTAGCCGCCTTCTTCTTCGGCATGTGCTACGCCCGCGCCACGGTTGGCCTGTCCATGATGTGCCGCGAGGTCTTTGGAAAGCGTGGCTTTGGCATCGTGTATCCGGTGGCGGCGCTTGGATGCAGCTTCTCCAATGCGGTCTTCTCGTCGGCGGTGGGCTTCGGCTATGACCTTACGGGTGGCTACACCGTCTCGCTGGCGGTCTTCCTCGCCTTCCTCGTGGGTTCTGCCGCCCTGACGCAGTGGTGCTACCGAGGCGCGAACTAGTCAGATTCTTCTTGAGGGGTTCTTCCTCGCAATCCGCGTAAAGGCTGGACCAGATCGGAAGAGCGTCGTGTAGGGAAAGAGTGTTCGATATCGTGTAGAT
>CAMYZR010000184.1 GCA_947303905.1 uncultured Atopobiaceae bacterium | reverse complement strand
CGTCTCACAACCCTCCAACGTCTCAGCTATGATTGTTGTGCGCACGGACACTTTGCCCGTAAGCGCAGGGGAGGGATAGATCGATGAAGACCGCTGTGTTTCTGGACCTTGATGGGACCTTGTGGGAGTGGGGCGTGGTGCCCGACTCCGCGCGTGAGGCAATCCGTCGGGCTCAGGCAAACGGCCACAAGATACTGACCAACACCGGGCGCGCTCGCTCAGAGGTACCCGACCTCACGTATCTAGGGCTTGACGGGTTCTGCTTTGCGGCAGGGGCTGAGGTGATCCTCGATGGCAAGACCATCGTGGACGAACCGTTGGGAGAGGAGCGCCTTCGTGCGACAGCGCGCGTGTTTGACTCCTTTGGGCTCAACTACAGTCTCGAGTCAGGCGAGGGCAGCTGGCTTTGCGTCAACGACCAAGAGGCTTTTGAGAGGTGCCTCGATCTGGTTGGAGGTACGCCCGATCCAATCTTTCATGCGCCGCGCGTGGAAAACATGCCTGCCGAGCAGTGGGGGCGTGTGCACAAGACCTTCTATCACGGTGGTGGACCCGTGTATGAGGAGGTGGCGGCCGCAATGCCCGAGGGAGTGGTGCTCACCTTCCTTGGACCGGGCTTTGCCGAGGCGACGGCTGCGGGTGTGAACAAGGCGACGGCGATGGAGGCCGTTCGCTCCTCCCTTGGCGTCGACGAGTGGCGCACGATGGCCTGCGGGGACTCCGACAACGACCTCACGATGCTCAAGGCGGCAGACGTGTCGGTGGCCATGGGCAACGGAAACGACAACGCCAAGGCAGCGGCCACCTGGGTCACGACCGACATCCACGACGACGGTCTCCTCAACGCCTTCGCGCACTTCGACCTCATCTGACAAGACAAAGGGGGCTACCCCCAACGTCACAAAAGGAGCTGAACATGGCCTACATCACCGTCAACTTCGTTTCTGAGGCACTCATGCGCACGGTCACGGCCAACGTGATACTACCGGTGGACAAGATTCCGCTGCCCGGCATGCCCAAGCCGAGCTATCGCGACTTCCCCACGCTCTACCTGCTGCACGGCGTCTTTGGCAACCACATCGACTGGATCTGTGGCACGCGCGTGCAGCGTTGGGCCGAGTAGAAGGGCCTCGCCGTGGTGATGCCTGCTGGTGAGAACGCCTTCTACCTCGACCATGAGGACATGCACGCCAACTACGGCGACTTTGTGGGCCGCGAGCTGCCCGAGGTCATGAGGCGTATGTTCCCGCTCTCTGACCGTCGCGAGGACACCTTTATCGCAGGTCTCTCGATGGGTGGCTACGGCGCCCTGCGCAACGGACTCAAGTATCACGACAACTTCGGGTGCGTTGCCGGATTCTCGGCGGCGCTGGTGCTTGAGGGCATCGAGAAGCGTACCGACGAGTCGCCATTCTTCATCGAGCGCCGCAGCTATGGCGAGGCTCTGTTTGGCGATTTGAATGCCGTGCATGAGTGCGACATCGATCCCGCGTGGACGGTGCGCCAGCTGGTGGCGCAGGGAATCGAGCTACCCAAGCTGTATCTGTCCTGCGGTACCGAGGACTCGCTCTACGGTCCCAACGTGCGGTTCCGCGACGAGCTGCTTGCGCTAGGCGGAGATGTGACTTGGGACGAGGGACCCTTCGGCCACGAGTGGGACTTCTGGGACCAGCAGGTCAAGAAGCTGATCGACTGGCTGCCGCTCGAGGATGCGAATGCAGGCATGAACAGCGGAAATGTCGGAATCTAACGAAAGCTGCGTCCAAAACACCGACCAACTCAGGAGGTCGCATGCGCCAGTACGTGGTTGATGCGTTTACGGACAAGGTCTTCTCGGGCAACCAGGCTGCCATCTGCGTGGTGGACGAGTGGCCCGACGACGCCTTGATGCAGGCCATAACCATCGAGAACAACTTCTCCGAGACGGCCTTCGTGAGACCGCTCGATGACGGGCGCTACTACCTTCGGTGGTTCACGCCCGCCTGTGAGATCGATTTCTGCGGACATGCGACCTTTGCCGCGGGCTATATCGTGCTCAACTTCTATGCCAAGGATGCCGACCACGTGGTGTTTGCCACGAACGAGGTCGGCGAACTCGTGGTGAGCCGTGCGGAGGACCTGTATGAGCTGGACTTTCCGGCATACGACCTGACCCAAGTGCCCGTGACCGATGCCATGGAGGCCGCGCTTGGCGCGCGCCCGCTGGAGGCGTGGATGGCTCGCGACCTGCTCTGCGTGATGGACTCAGCAGCCACGGTGCGTTCGCTCGAGCCCGATCAGACGGCCATCGAGGCAACCGACGGGATGCTGGTGCATGTGACGGCGGCAGGGGAGAAGGGCTCAGGTTACGACTGCGTGAGCCGATCCTTTGGCCCCAAGCTCGGCATTCCCGAGGACCCGGTTTGCGGGAGCGGGCACTGCCACATCCTGCCGTACTGGGCAGACCGTTTGGGCAAGCAGGAGCTTACGGCCTATCAGGCCAGCCGGCGCGGCGGCACGCTGTATGGACGCGTGGCAGGTGACGGTCGCTGCGTTCTCGCCGGCCAAGCCGCGCTCTTCTCGGTGGCCGAGCTGGTGGTATAGGTACGTACTTTCCACAAGCCAGTTCTGCCAAGTCGTGAAGATGCCGATAGGTTCACCGTCCGCATGTCCGACCGAAGAGGTGGTGCTATCAAGTGTCTTCTGTCCGCACGAGCTTTCTCAATGAAACATGTTTCAAAACTGGATTATCCAACTATACTGGTGGAAACAGATTGGAGTATGGATGAATGCCATAGATCTCATGGACAGCAGCGTGCCGTCATTCTCAAAGACCGACCATGCCATCTACGAGGTAATTCGTAAGTTCCCCAACATGTTTGCCACCAAGAGCGTAACCGAGCTGTCGAAAGACACCGGTTTCAGCAAGCCGGCGCTCACGCGCTTTGCGCAACGCTTGGGGTTTGGTGGCTTTGTCGAGTTTCAGTATCAGTTTGCCCAGGACCTAGAGGACAACCGGCAACGCTCGGATGCCCCCACCAACGCTGAGGTCTATGGTGGCGTCCTCAAGGCGGTAGAGGAGCGCGTTGGTCCTGACCAGCTCCATCGCCTGATTGATCGCATGGAGACCAGCAGCCACACCTACCTTATGGGCTACAACCTTGCGCGCATTCCGGCGGAGGAACTCAATATCGCCCTGCAGTTCCACCCCACTATCTCATCATCGTTTCCGCAGGTAGACGTATCCCAGCGCTTTACGGAAAACGACCTGCTCATCATATATTCTGCTGTAGGTGGTAACTCGTACAAGGGTCTGATGCATGAGTTCAAGGTGGGCAGAAACACCAAGCCGTACATGGTTCTGATCACCACCAACTCCAAGCATCCCCTCAGACGAAACTTTGACGAGATCGTCGTGCTACCTACGGCTGCACTTGGCATCGCGGGACGAACCATCCTCTCCGATACGTTTGCGTTCTTGATGTTCAATGACATGCTGATTGAGATGCTTCCCGCTGTGCGGTGAACCCCTACCTCCATATCAAAAAAGAATCAGTTGAAACAAATTTTAAATAGACTATTGAAACATGATTCATTCTGTTTTATAGTGTTCCCAACAGACGGAAGCGCTCCCCAAACCGCGCGGACGCAAGGCCAGCAACCGCGCACCAACGCACTCCGAAGAAGGAAGGGAACCATGGACCAGCTCATTGAGAAGCTCACCGCCATCTCGGGCAAGATTGCCCAGAACTGGGTTATTCACGTCATCATGAACGCCTTCATGATGCTTCTGCCCATCACCATGCTCGGCTCGTTTGCTGCGCTGTTCAAGGGCATCGGCATTGAGTCCTACCAAGCACTCATCACCTCCACGGGCGCGGTCACCGTGCTCAACACCATCTACCAGTGGACGACTGGCATGATTGGTGCCTATTTGGCATTCCTGGTCGCTTACGCCTTCGCGCAGCACACCAAGTGCGCTCGTTCTGAGATGGCTGTCGGCCTCACCTCGCTGGCGTGCTTCCTCATCTGCACGCCCTACATCATTCCCGAGGAGCCCTTTGCACCGAGCACCCTGCCCACCACCTGGCTGGGCTCCCAGGGCATGTTCAGCGCCATCATCATCTCCTTCGTCGTGGGTGGTATCTATCTTGCCTGCCAGAAGGGTCACGTCGAGATCAAGTTGCCCGAGCAGGTGCCGCCCTTCATCTCGGCCCAGTTCTCAAGCCTGATCCCCGCCGCAGCTTCCATGGTTCTCTTCGGCATCGTGTCCATGGTGTTTGCCGGCACCGAATTCGGCACCATTCATCAACTGGTCTACTCCATGATTGCTCTGCCGCTCCAGTCCGTGTCCTCCAACGTCTTCGGCTACTGGATTCTCATGGTCTTCCTGTATGGCCTGT
>CAMYZR010000183.1 GCA_947303905.1 uncultured Atopobiaceae bacterium | reverse complement strand
AGGAGGCCAGCGCGAGGTTGGGCCTGTCGAAACCGCTCACCTCCCCCACCGGGTCGCGCCGTCCCAGAAGCTCGCGCACGGCGGTCTGCACGCGGGCGGTGGCCGTCGCCGTGAGCGCCGCCACGCGCGGGCGGCAGGGCAGCGAGTCCACGAAGTCCATGATGGAGCGATAGGCTGGCCGGAAGTCCTGGCCCCATTGGCTCACGCAGTGTGCCTCGTCCACCGCGACCAGGGGGATGTTGGCCTCCGCCGCAAAGGCGCGAAACCCAGGGTCGCTCAGACGCTCGGGGGCTACGTACATGAGGTCGTACCAGCCTGCGAGCGCCCGCCGCAGGACCTCCGGCCGCACGCGGGGCTTGAGCGTCGAGTTGTAGAACGAGCCTCGGATGCCCGCCTCCTTGAGTGCGCGCACCTGATCTGCCATGAGGGAGATGAGGGGCGAGACCACCAGCGTGAGGCCTCCGAGCACCACCGCCGGCACTTGGTAGCACACTGACTTGCCTGCGCCCGTGGGCATCACCGCCATGACGTCGCGGCCGGCAAGGACCGCCTCGATGACGCGCCGTTGCCCCGGCCTGAAGCTCTGGTAGCCAAAGTGCTCGGCCAAAGCCCGCTGGGCATCATCTATGGTGGGTTGTCTGCGTTGCGCTGAGTCCACGCCCGTCGCTTCCCCCGTGGTGGTATCCTTTGTGATTCGACCCTCTACCCTACACCAAGGACCCCCGTGAAAAGCTCTCGCACCATACATATTGTTGCCGCTGCCCTCGCATGCCTTCTGTGGAGCGGCTCGCTCATCGCCTCCAAGCTCAGCTACGACACGCTGGGACCCATGTCGTTGGGCCTCATCCGCTTTGCGATCTCGACGCTGGTGTTCTTTGCCATACGTCTGGTCCTGCGCGATCACGAGATGCCAGACCTTCGCGGCATGGCGGCCATCGCACTCACGGGCATTCTGGGGACGACGCTCTACTTTGCCGCGGAGAACTACGGTGTGGCCATGCTTCCTGCGTCCACCTCGTCGCTCATCGTGGGTTCCTTCCCGGCCATGGCACTCGTGCTCGAGTGCCTGATCGACAAGGTGAGCCCGCAGCCGGCAAAGACGCTGGGCATCGTGCTGGCGTGCTGAAGCTGCTGAAAAAGGCGGGGGCCACCATCGCCCTGACGGAGAGCGCCGAGGGCGGCTCCGACGTGCTGCTCGGCAGCCTCATCCTGATGTTCGGTGGCCTGTGCTGGGCGCTCTACAACTTTGCGATGCGCCTCGTGCTGGGCACCTACTCGTCACTCACCATCACCACCTGGCAGACCCTCTTTGGCGCCTTGGGCTTCATCCCCTTCGTGCTCTACGAGGGAGTGCCCCAGTGCCTGCCCTCGCCAACCGCCTGGGCATCGCTCGCGTACCTGGTGCTCGGCTGCACCGTCGCGGGCTTTGTGATGTACAACTGGGCGCTGGAGGAGCTCGAGCCTTCCACCGCCACCTCGCTCTCGAACCTCATCCCCGTCTTTGGCCTCGTGCTCTCCGCGCTCATCCTGGGCGAGCACGTCAGCGTGCAGCAGCTCATCGGCGGTGCCATCGTGGTCGTGGGCATCGTGCTCTCCACGCAGGAGACCAAGGCATGAGCGAGCCTAGGCCCATCTCAGACCCCGCGCTCCCTGCCCTCGCAAACGAGGTGCGCGAGTGCTGCGGGTGTTCGGAGATCGACCTTGTCGCGTTTTCCGGCGCGTCGTCTTGGCGTGAGCGCGAGGATGCGCTCACGAGCCTGATCTCAGCAGGCGCAAGCCTCACACCGTCTGTCGCCCACGACGAACGTCATGCACCCTACCTGCAAGAGCCCTCTGGCAATGAGCGCCGAGACCTCCTGCTCAGCCTGAGTGACGAGGGCGAGATGCTCGCCGCCGCATGGGCGCAACCCGGGGAGAACTCTCCGCTCCTGGGGCTCGGAATCGACCTCTGTGCCGCGAGCCGCTTCGAGCCGCGTCCCGGCAGACGCGACCGGGCACGGCTGCTCCTCGCCAAGCGCGAGCGAGCCCTCGCGCCATCTATCTGGCCACGGCCCGAGGACCTGCCCCTCGCCTACGCGACGCTCTTCGCGGCCAAGGAGGCGGCCTTCAAGGCGACTGCCGTTCCCCTGCGTCGCTGGTACGAGAGCCACGACGACGAGCTGCGCTTTGGCGTGCGCCACTTTGTGATGGAAGGGCCGCTTGTGGAGCGAGGCACGGGAAGGGATGGCGCGGCGCAGCGGGCGCTCGACGCACTGGGCATCGCGCGCATCGAGGTACGCTATGCCCAACTCGATGAGATGGCCCTCGTGGTCGCCTGCGCGCTCGGCTACTGAGCTGCCTCGAGCTCCGCCTCGAAGGCGGCAAACTCCTCGGGCACGACGTTTGGGTCGACGTCAAAGGACTCCGCCACCGCCTGGGCCTGGTCCCAGCGCAGACGTGCCTTGGCCACGTCGCCCATGTCATCGTAGGCGTCGCCCACGTGGTCGAGGACATAGCTCACGTACTGCGCGAGAGAGTCTCCCATGCCCGAGAGAAGCATCATGGTGACGAGCGAGTCGGGCGTGAGGTTCATGGCGGTCTGCGGGTCAAGGTCGATGAGCCCCGCAACGCTGTTCTCCGCCTCCTGCACAGACTCGATGCTTCCCTCGAACAGGGCGCCCCTGAGCGCCACTGTCACGGTCTCGACGAACCGGGAGATGATCTCGAGCAGATAGTCACGATGCAGCATGGATGCCTCACTTCTGGACGGGCGGGACGATCCCCAGATGCTCGAAGGCTGCCGGGGTGGCCTGACGGCCTTGGGGCGTGCGGATGATGAGTCCCTGTTGCAGCAGGTAGGGCTCGTAGACGTCCTCGAGCGTGGAGGGGTCCTCGCCCACCGCGGACGCGATGGTGGTGAGTCCCACCGGACGGCCACGGAAGGTGCGCGCCAGCGCGTCGAGGATCTTGACGTCCATCCAGTCGAGTCCGAGCTCGTCGATCTCAAAGAAGGCCAGCGCCTCGGCTGCGACCTCCCACGATATGCTTCCCTCGGCCTTGACCTGGGCATAGTCGCGCACGCGCTTGAGCAGGCGGTTTGCCAGGCGTGGCGTGCCGCGCGAGCGCGATGCGATCTCGGCTGCCCCTTGGGCGTCGATCTCAACCCCAAGGATGGCGGCAGAGCGTGCGACGATGCGAGCCAGCTCGTCGGTTGAGTAGTAGTCCAGGCGATAGGAGATGCCAAAGCGGTCGCGCAACGGACCGGTGAGCAGGCCGGTGCGCGTGGTGGCACCGACGAGCGTGAAATGCGGGATGTCCAGACGGATGGAGCGGGCTGCCGGGCCCTTGCCGATGACGATGTCGAGGAAGAAGTCCTCCATCGCGGGATAGAGCACCTCCTCGACCTGATGGTTGAGACGGTGGATCTCGTCCACGAAGAGGATGTCGCCCTCGCTCAGGTTGGTGAGGATCGCCGCGAGGTCACCCGTGCGCTCGATGGCTGGGCCGGACGTGGTATGCAGGTTGGCACCCATCTCGTTGGCCAGGACACCGGCAAGCGTCGTCTTGCCAAGGCCCGGAGGGCCACTGAAGATGACGTGGTCAAGAGGCTCGTTGCGATCGCGTGCGGCCTGGATGAGCACGCGGAGGTTCTCGCGGACGCGCTCCTGGCCGCAGTAGTCGTCGAGCGTCTTGGGACGCAGGGTGCGGTCGACGTCGAGGTCGTCGGAGGTCAGCTCGGCAGTTACGCTGCGCTGCCCCATGCGTTGCGGCGAGATGCCCGCGCCACCACGTGCGGCTCCCGTGCCCTCGAACAGGTCATCCTTGTCAGACTCCCACATCAGGCCCCACCTCCCAGACGCCTCAGGGCATAGGCAAGGGCCTTCTCGATGGTCGTGGCGCCGGCCTCCTCATGCCCCTCGAGGGCAAGCTCTGCCTCCTGGGGCGTAAAGCCCATGGAGAGCAGCGCGTCGGTTGCCTCGCTGCCCACCGAGGCCGCCGGAGCGGGGGCCACGTTGGTGAGAGAGGGCTTCTCGAGACCCACGAGGCCACGCAGCTCTGCGTCCTTGGTGAAGACTCCCTCCAGTTCCACGAGCAGACGCTGCCCCTTGCGCTTGCCCACGCCGGGCACCTGCGCCATGCGGTTGATGTCCTGCGTCGCCACGACCGTGGCAAGCTGCGCGGGCGAGAAGGTGGAGAGGACCGAAAGCGCCAGCTTGGGACCCACGCCCGACACGGCCACGAGCTTGTCGAAGAGCGAGCGCTCCGCACGCGTGGCGAAGCCATACAGGTCCATGGCGTCCTCGCGCACGATGAGCCGCGTGAGGATGGTGACCCCCGCCTCGCCCACCTGCGGGAGAGCGGCCGCCGTTGACGTGGATATGCCGAGCTCGTAGCCCACGCCGCCCACATCGAGCACCACAT